>JAYTOA010000104.1:0-5594 GCA_043748015.1 Flavobacteriales bacterium | reverse complement strand
CGTTGCGGATTGGATTGAATGTACGACTTGATCAATTCACCGGTTAGGTCTTTCGAAGCGTCGTTCACCACAACCAGTTCCATAGAAATATCATTCATCAAGCGAATAGCCGACAATTTGTCGAGAATCGAAACGATGGTCGCTTCCTCATTATATGCCGGTATCAGAACCGAAAGTTTCTTAATGCTCATATGATTTCAAAACACTTCTAAAAATAATTTCACGATGTTGCTACGATGCAGATTGACTGTACTTCGATGGCAGCGCACTGTCGATGGAAATAAAAACCTCATTGCGCAAAGCTATTAAATCATTATCACTATCGCCCTTTGGATAAACAGCTGGATGAATGACAACCCTGATCATACTTGGATGCGACGGAGAAAATATTTTTTCAGGATTATTGATAACGCGATAATTCGTCTGCCACGTAATAGGAACAATTGGCACCTTTCTATCTTGCGCCATCTTGAACGCACCATTTTTAAACGATTTCATCCGTGGTGATGAGAGGGGAATTGTTCCTTCCGGGTATATGGCTACGCATTCATTTCGTTCCAATGCTTCATATGCCTTTTGCAATGAATCGTAAGCACTCTTCCGATGCATGCGATCAATTGGAATATCCATAGTCCTGAAAAAAAGTCGGAACAAGGGCCACTTCAATAATTCACCTTTACCAATGAAGAGAAAGTACCTGTTGATTGCACGATACATGAAGACTGTGTCGAGGTGTGAGCTATGATTAGAAACAATGATAAACGGCGGCTTTGGTAAATTCTCTCTTCCCACAACTTTCATTGGACAGAAAAGCATCGTCTGAATAATGGTTGCCCAGATTCGCTTCAATTTAAAAGCTGTGGGAAACCATTTCTTCTTCTGAAGTAAAATAAAAAAAGCCGGATACAACAAAATCAAGGTCGTCCAGAAAACCAATCCGATCCAGAGTTTATAGATTAAATAAAAGGGTGATAGCAACAATCGCATCATCATAGTAGTGATGCAATCTAATCTTAAAATTTGTCTATTGATATTCGACTGGTCATTGGCCTGCTGTCGAAAAACAAAAAACCCGGAGATTTACCTCCGGGTTTCAATTCATTATCGTTCACTAGAAAGCAACTGTAATACCTAACAAATAAGTGTATTTATCGGTTGTCGATCGTTTGGTATCGAAAGTGATTTCATTGTTGTCCTCAACAACAATTGTTGATTTGTCAACGAACGAAACTTGTCCTCCCGACATATTTTCAAAACGACCTTCCACGTGAATGTTGGGTGTCAGCCCTAGCCTTAACCCAACGGCCCAACCATAAGTATATGTCATGTCGAGATGTGGTCTTTCAGAATTGGACGCTGAAGAATAACCACTGTTATCGATGGTAATGTCTGTCTTTGTTTTATACGCTTCGATGCCCGCAAATGCATCGGCATAAGGTTGAATTTTTCCCACAAACGGACGGAATCTCGCAATCGCCTGATACCTGTTGATGGTGCTGCGAATGCGCATTGTGCCGGTTTCATAAATATCGGTTCCTGAAGTATCCGTGTACACGAGTGCGCTAATGTCCTTGTTTTGTGACCCCATGTTATTCCAAGCGAATCCGACACCAACTTCCAACGGAGAATTACCCAAAGGCGAAGTAAAGTTCGCTCCAAAGCCTGCCGGATAACCACCGTATTGCATTGCGAATTCTCCTCTTGGTTGAACAATTTGACCACCTACTGTAAGTGTTGCTGAACGGCGCTTTTGCGCATTTCCGGAAAAATGAGCTGCTGTAAAAACAGTGATGAGCGCTATGAGAATTATTTTTTTTTTCATAACAAAAAAAATTGGTTCCGTTTCGTGAAGCCAATCATTATGCCAATGCCCCAAATTTAGCGTTTCATCTGAAGCGTTTGCAATAAGCAATGTTAAAAGAGCCGCTATTTTCGCATCAAATAAGAAAAGAACATGTCGCAACCGATAATACTCATAACAGGCGCGGATGGCCAGCTTGGCCAGGAGTTTCGATCCATTGCAGAACGGAATTCTCAATTCAATTTTTTGTTTGTAGGGAAACTTGAATTGGATGTGACAGTTGAGTCATGGGTAATGAAACATATTCTGGAACACAAACCAGATGTTGTAATCAACTGCGCTGCCTATACAAATGTTGAACGGGCCGAAGACGAACCCGAAATGGCTATGCTTGGAAACCGTGCTGCACCGGGATTCATTGCTGAAGCCTGTCATGCAGCAGGGGCGCTGCTCATCCATATTTCCACCGACTATGTTTTTGATGGCAAGAAAAAAACTCCTTACAAAGAATCGAACAGTGTGAAGCCACTCAACATTTATGGGCACAGCAAATGGCAAGGAGAAAAAATGGTCGATGAAAAAGTAAAACGACATTATACCATTCGTACATCGTGGTTGTATAGCTCCTTTGGCCACAATTTCATGAAGACGATGCTTCGACTTGCAAAAGAGCGTGATGAACTCAAAGTCGTGAATGATCAAGTGGCATCACCAACGCATGCCGGAGATCTTGCTTCCGACATTTTGAAATTGTTACACAAAGTACTGATTGAACAAGAATCCATTGAATTTGGTCTTTATCACTACTCACAAAAAGGAGAAGCATCGTGGTATGATTTCGCAACTGAAATTATGGCGCAGGCGAAGATGGATGTGCCAGTGATAGCCGTTGACAGCAGCGCGTTTCCGGTAAAGGCTATCCGCCCAAAATATTCGAAGCTCGATCACTCGAAATGGGAAGAGAACACGAGCATCACACCCTTGCATTGGAAAGACGGATTGAAAAACGCTTTGCAAAAACTGAATGAAGGTTGATTCAGGTTCTGTGAAAATTGGTTACAACAACAGCCTTGACTTAATTTGCAACAACAAAATAAAGACATGGAAACAATGACAGATATTTCTTCAACCGCTTTAGCAAAAGCTGAATCATGGTTGAAATCCACAGCGGTAGATGAAGCTTCAAAAAAGCAAATCCAACAGTTGATGGAGAGTGATGTGAAAACGCTCACCGAGTCTTTTTACAGCGACCTCGAATTCGGAACAGGCGGATTGCGTGGCATCATGGGTGTTGGAACAATGTGTATGAACAAATACACTGTAGGCATGGCCACGCAAGGATTTGCCAATTATATCATTTCACAATTTTCGGGTAAAAAATGTTCTGTTGCAATTGCATACGATTCACGCAACAATTCCAAATTCTTTGCAGAAACCGCTGCAACAGTGCTTTCCGCAAATGGAATAAGCGTGCATATCTTCGATGAGTTGCGACCTACACCACTTTTATCGTTTGCTGTGCGACAACTAAAGTGTCAAGCCGGAATTGTCATCACAGCTTCGCATAATCCGAAAGAATACAACGGTTACAAAGCATATTGGGAAGATGGCGGTCAGGTGTTGGCGCCACATGACAAAGGAATTATCAGCGAGGTGAGGAAAGTAACTTCGCCGGATGATGTAAAATTCGACGGTGACGCTTCATTGATTCATTCCATAGGACCGGAAATAGAAGTGGAATATTTCAAAAATTTGATGACGATCATTCACTCCAAAAAAGAGATTGAGCAATCATCAACACTTAAAGTTGTTTATACAAGCATTCACGGAGCCGGAATCACAATGGTTCCGAAAGCGCTTTCCAGACTTGGTTTTCAGAATGTTTACACCGTAGAAGAACAAGCCATACCCGACGGAAATTTCTCCACCGTGGTATCGCCTAATCCGGAAGAAAAAGAAGCACTGAGTATGGCGCTTGCGTTGGCTGAAAAACAAAACGCTGATGTTGTATTAGGAACCGATCCTGACACAGACAGAGTTGGACTTGCCATCCGGAATAATGAAGGAAACATGGTGTTGATGAATGGAAATCAAACTTTATCGTTGATTGTCTATTACCAACTAACCCAATGGAAAAATAAAAATCTCCTTACGGGAAAAGAATACATTGCCAAGACAACCGTCACCACGAATCTTGTTGAAAAAATTGCAGAGCATTTCAATGTGAAGTGGTATGAAACATTGACAGGATTCAAGAACATAGCCGGAGTTATCGGCAAGAAGGAAGGTGCTGAAACGTTTATCTGTGGTGGAGAAGAGAGCTATGGCTATTCCGTTGGTGAATTTGTTCGCGATAAAGACGCCATCATTTCCTCTGCTGTTATTTGCGAAATCGCGGCCTGGTGCAATGCCAACAATAGAACGATGTGGGATCTGTTGATGGAAATTTTCGAGCAGCTTGGTTTGTATCACGAAACGCTTCTCTCCGTTACCATCAAAGGCCTTGAAGGCATCCAAAAGATCAACGAGAAAATGGTTGAGTTGCGCAGCAATCCACCGTCGTCACTCGGTGGATCAGCCGTTGTTGCACTACGCGATATTCAAATTGGAGAATTGAAAGATTTAGTAACAGGAAAATCAACAAAGGTTGACTTGCCGGTTTCAAACGTGTTGCAATTCATGCTTGCTGATGGCAGCAAGATTACAGCACGACCAAGTGGTACCGAACCGAAAATCAAGTTTTACTTTTCGCTGAAAGAAAAATTCGAAGGCCCTTCACAATACGGCGCACAAGTGTTGAAAATGGAAGCACGCATCAAAACCATCCAGGGAGAGCTTGGATTGTAAACAAATATTTTGCGTGACCTACTAAAAACATACGAGGGGAAAGTTATCGTACTCATCGTCTTACTTTTTGCAGTGAGGCTTTTTCACATAACAGATCCTCCAATAGAAGTATCGCACAACTGGCGACAGACAACATCGTTGATGGTTGCGCGCAATTTCTATCAGCTCGACAACAATATTTTTTATCCTACTCTGGACGAAACGGGTGATCAACGCGGTGTTGTTGGAATGGAGTTTCCTGTGTTGAGTTATTCCATCTATCTCACATCAACAATTTTCGGGTATGACCATTGGTACGGGAGATTGATAACACTTATAGTAGTGTCATTCGGTCTTTGGTATTTCTATCAACTTCTCGCACTTTACTTCGAAAAGAAACAGGCATTGTATGCAACAATTGCTCTTGCATTCTCTGCGCTATTTCACTTAGCGAGAAAAGTGCTTCCCGACCCGGTAAGTCTTTCGCTGATCGTCATTGGACTTTATTACGGAGTGCAATTTTTACGCACAAGCAAGTGGAAATACCTGCCGTTATATTTTCTCTTCGCGACTTTAGGTGCACTGGTCAAGATTCCATTTGGGTTGTATCTCGCGGTACTTGCATTTCCTTTTTTCGAAAAGGGCATTGGTGCCAAAACGCGAATTGCATTTGCGATTGCATCAATACTTTGCCTTACCGCAGTATTTTGGTGGTACTTCGTGTGGAATGTTCATCTCTCAGAAACATACGGGCTGTGGTACAATTCGGGACGATCATTAAAAGATGGATTCAGAGAGTTGGGAGAGAACTTCGGAGATGTTCTCTACAAATTTTATTTCAGCTCCTTTCACGGATACTTGTTTTTTGTGATGACAGTCGCGGGACTTATCTATGTGATAAAATCAAAAGAGAAAAAGATTTTGTGGTTGCTAGCAATCACGGCTCCACTTTTCTTCGTTTACATGT
>JAYTOA010000103.1:0-21646 GCA_043748015.1 Flavobacteriales bacterium | reverse complement strand
GAAAAAACATCTACTTGCTTTCGTGATCCACTCAGCACATAGCAATAACCTTTTGAGTCGACAGTGATGTCAAGAATGCGGTCGAATTGTCCGGAGCCTGATCCTTTTTCACCGAACGAAAATCCTTCTCCCTGAGCGGGTTTCACAAGGATCAATCCCAATGCGTCATCATAGATGTATAGATTGTTGTGACTGTCTATTGCGATAAGCGCAGGATTCTTAAGTGCGATGTCTGCTGATGGTGTGCTGATTGTAGAAATCACTTCTATTTCTATTCCTGCAACGTCGTAAACGTGAATGCCTTTAGTCGTGCCATCAGCAATAAACAATCTGTCATCGCTGTCAATCGCAATTGAATTTATTTTTCTGGCAGGATTGATGGCGCCCGACGGTGCATTAAACTGATAGTTGAACTCCTGCGCAAAAAGAGCGCATGAAGTCATTACCAAAACAGCAGAAAGAAAAGTTCTTAATCTTGGCTTCATTCAGGCATTAGTTTGGAGGGCAAATTACAGATTAATGTGAAGCCGATAGGATTTTTTTATCCCTAATATTTGACAGTATCCTACGCGGACCTTATTGAAATCGTGCTCATTATACAAGCACAATTGTCAAGAAATAAAATCCAACCCACTGTCGTAAAAGCTAAGCGGAACTTGAGCAGTTCTTTGCTTACGCTTTACTTATTCAATAAAGTTTCCACCGCCTTTTCAAGTTGTTGATCTCTTCCAAGGCTCACAATACCCGGATCGTTTGCGACTTTCACATCCGGTTCGAGTTGTTTGTTTTCGAGGAATTCGCCATGGATGTCAACCATTCCAACTTGCGGAATACCGAAGACAACATCATTCATCAATCCTTCCCACCAAACGGCTGTACCGGTGCCTGCCACAGGCATACCGATGAGCTTGCCTATGCTCAGCGCTTTGTAAGTATACGGAAACATGTGTGCATCGGAATAGTTGCTTTCGTTCATCACCACCACAGATGGCTTGCTCCATTTGAACATGGGTTCATGTCCAAGATTTTGACCACGCGGCATAATCGTGATGTACTCCTTTCCTGAGAGAAAAGTCGCAAGGTCATCATGTAACCAACCACCACCATTGAATCGGGTGTCAACAACAAGTCCCTCCTTGAATGCGAGTTTACCCAAAGTTTCGTCATATACATTCCTGTAGCTATGATCATCCATGCCACGCACGTGTACATAACCAATTTTTCCTCCGGATAAAGAATCAACGATTTGACGACAATTCTCCACCCAGCGCTGATAGCGCAATTCACTTTCTTCCTGACCTGAGATAGGTTTTACAGTTTCCTCCCAACGCAATTTTGTGGTGGGATCAAAAAGCGAAAGCAATGTGTTTTGTCCGGCTTTACGATTGAGGAATTTGTAATAGCTGTTATCAGGAGCGATGATGTTGCCATCGATTTTCTCGATGATGACACCTTTCTTTATTTTCGAACCATTCACAGTCACAGGACTTTTTTTCATCGCCTCGGCCACTTGTAGTCCATTTCCTGAAAATGATGCATCGAAGAAGATTCCGAGTCTTGCTGTTTGATCGCCGAGCATTTCATGATTGCGGCAGAAAGCGCCGGTATGTGAAGCATTTAATTCTCCCAACATTTCACTCATGGCATCAGCGAAGTCCTGATCGTTATTGATGTGAGAAATTTGTTTGGCGTATTCCACTTTGTAAAAATCCCAACGCACTTTGTGTAGATCTTTCACGTAGAATTTTTTCACCACTTGTCTCCAGATGTGTTCAAATAAATAATCGCGTTCCGCATTTTCGTTGAGTATCATTTCACCTTTCAACGCGAGAGGTTTTGGTTCTCCTTTTTCGATATCAACTTTAGTAATCCCTCCATTGGCTATGACAAACAATGTCTTGCCTTCTTTATCGGCCATCAGTCCGCCACCTTCGCTGCCTAACTTCACAAGAATTTTTGTCTCCTTTGTGCGCAGATTTGTTTGCCACAGGTCGAAGCCTTTTTCAAATTTCGCGAGATAGAAAAGTTTGGAGCCATCTTTTGAAATATAGTAGTCACCAAGTTCGGAGGAGTGAATCGTCAATCTCACTTTGCGATCTTTCAATCCGTCGAGTTCAATCACAACAGGTTTGATCTCGTCTTTTTTCTCTTCATCCTTCGCCTTTTTATCCTTTGAGTTCTTGCTGTCTTCGGACTTTTTCTTTTTTTCTTCTTCCTCTTTTTTCTTTTTTGCTTCGGAAAGTAAATTGAATTCTTCTTCTGACAAATTGAATTCGTCAAATGCTTCACGCGTCAGGAATGCAGCATAGACGTCCGATTCTCCACCCCAAGATGCGTGATTCTTTCTTCCATCTTTACCAGAAGTCCACGTCATCATTTTGCCGTCCATCATCCAGCGCGTGCCCGAAGTTCCATATCCACTCTCACTGAGGTTGACGATTTTTCCTTTACCGTCTGAAGCAATCAATCCGGATTGTCCGATCCATTGTTCTCCCGGGAGATAGTCAATAAAAAACCATTTGCCATCAGTCGACCATTCATAGAACTGATCATTGTCCGCGTAAGAATAATTTCTTTCTGCGGGTAAAATTTCACGGATGACTTTAGACTCGAGGTTGATTACTTTAAGTGCAGTTCGTTCTTGGAGGAACGCAATTTCTTTTCCATCAGGAGACCAACTCGGTTGGAAAGTTTCCTCAGGAATCACTACCACAGAATCCTCCTTAATGATCGTTGATTGGAAAAAATAATTTTCGTCTTTTCGTTGAATCGATGACTTGTAAATATTCCAGGAGTTGTTTCTCTCAGAAGCATAGATCAGCGATCTTCCATCCGGACTGAAGCTCACAGAACGTTCTTGCTCCGGCGTATTGGTAATGCGTTTGGTTGTGCCTTCAGCAGTGGAAGCAACGAATACTTCACCGCGGAAAATGAATGCGATTTCTTTGCCATTGGAAGAAACATCCATCTCAGAAATTTCACCAACGGGAAGAATTTTTTCTGCATTGTATCTGTTGTCGACGATGATGCGAATGGGCACTTTCGATGGTGAACCACCTTCTTTCATTGTGTACAATTCACCATTGAATGAGAAACACAAAATGGCGCTGCTACTAATGGTAAGATGGCGAACAGGATGATCTTTGAGTGTAGTGATTTGTTTAATCGCATTTGTGCTCAGATTTTTTTTGATGATATTGGCATCGCCAAATTGTTCCGAGACATAATAAACAGATTGGTCATCCGGAGAAAAAACAGGATTGAGATCTTCGCCATTGAATTCGGAGATCATTGTGTGCTTTTTCGTTGCGATATCATACAGCCAAACATCGCGTGTGACTGACGATGTGTGGTGTTTGCGGTAAGTATCCTCATAACCTTTTTGATCCTGATAAACGAGAGCAGTTCCCTTGCTGTTATATCTGGCCCACAAAGTAGGAGTAGTGAGCAGTTGTTTTTCAGCACCGCCATTCACAGAAACACTATACAATTCAGGCATGGCGCCACTTGGGTTTTGTTGATTCATCACATCATCGATGCGTGATGCTCCGAAGATGATGTTCATTCCATCATTCGTGAAATCACTCGGATAGTCGTAGGAAGAATGGAAGGTGAGTCTCGTCGCTGTTCCGCCTGTAGCGGGCATAATGAAGACATCATTGTTTCCAAAGCGATCAGATGCGAATGCAATTTTTTTGCTGTCAGGCGACCACACCGGCATGAAGTCATACGCATCATGAATGGTGAGTATGGTAGCGTTACCACCGGCAGAAGGAACAGTATAGATGTCACCTTTATAGGTAAAGGCAATAGTGGAACCATCGGGAGAAATGGCCGAGTAGCGCAGCCAGAGTGGATTTTCCTGAGCAATAGCTTGTAGAGTAAATGCGAGTGTCGTGAGGAGCAATAAATGTTTCATGGTTGAAGCGGTTCTGGAAGCGTGAAATTATACATTCGCAGCATGAGCAATCGTTAACAGATGAAAAATATCTGTGAAAGGTTGGATTGCTTATTATAACACAACTCATCAATGAATTATATAAGAGTCTCAATCATACTGCTGATTGTTGCTGTAATCACCGGAGCTTTTGGCGCGCATGCGCTGAAAAAAGTTTTGGAAACGGATCAACTCACGGCATGGCATACTGCAGTGGAATACCAGTTTTATCACGGACTTGGATTGTTGTTGCTTTGTACAATACCCGAGAAAAATGTGAAAAGTGAAAAGCGATGGCTATTGGCAAAACGCTTTTTGCTGGTGGGTACAATTTTATTCTGTGGATCTATTTACTTTTTGTCCACGCAGTCGCTTTCAGAAATGCCCATGTCATTTCTCGGTCTGGTGACACCGATCGGAGGCTTGTTTTTTATCGCAGGATGGATGCTTGCGCTTTTTTCAGTAAAGAGTTAGAGGAAGAATTAATATGATCCTCCAGAATTAACCAACTTCTACTTCAAGTCGCTTTGGACACGATTCAAAAACTAAGCTGCTTCATTGTTGACAGAGGGGTTGTCATTTAGCATGGAGATTCCTTACTTCGTTTCGGAATGATTCAAAAGTAAAGCTGCTTCACTGTTGACTGAGGAATCTCAAAAAGGCTTGAACCAAGAAATAGAGTCTATAATCTTATTTGGGGTAATTCTGGGTATCACTATATCTAATGATTGAAACCCATTGCTTTTTCAAGATCGGGCGTCAGCTTAGGAAGATGTTGTCTTTCGATCAGGAAGCTACTCAACTCTGCCAGTTCACCGAAGACATAATGTTTCAGAGCTGCTTCGCGGAGATAACCTTTCCCGGAACTGCCGCCAGTACCTACGCGCAACCCGATCATACGGTGTACCATATTCACATGGCGCCATCTCCAGTTGGCAAGCAGTTCATCCACTTCCAATAATTGATTGATGATTCGAAATGGATTTTGCAAAATCGGATAGTCACGGTATAAGAAAATAAAGAGTGCAGCACGTCTGGCTTTGTCCGAGAGTGCGCGTCCGTCTTTGCTTTCATCTGACATAAATATCTCATCGAAGACAGCGATGTTTTGCTTTTCACCCTCACCAAGCGATTGATGATAGAGCTCGCGATATACATACCAGAAGTTCATTCCTTCCCAACCCATCCAAAGAGAATTGCTATCGAAGAACGGCATACGCTCCAGCCATTCATTAAGTAATTCCAGCAGCGTAGGTTGTTTTGAAAGGTCCTCGATGTTTTTTTTGTCGTCGGGTTTCAACTGACTAGTATAATACTCCTGACCATGGCGCGCTTGCATTTTCAAGCCCAGTTTAGCTTCAAGTTCTTTGAACTGCATGCTCTGAAAACCACTGGCCGGGCGCAGCATATCGCGGAAGTCGAGAAAGTCCAGCGAAGTCATTGTCTCGAGAATGTCAATCTTGTGCACCAGTACTTTCATGATTTCAATGATGCGGTTCAATCTGCGAACAACAGTTTGAAGCTCCGGGGAATTGTCGTTGATGGCAGGCTTGCTCAATATTTCGTGAATGCTGTTCACTTCAAACAAAATCTGTTTGAACCACAATTCATACGACTGGTGAATAACAATGAACAACATCTCATCGTGAGCGTGCTTGTTTTGTTTGTCACTTTCCAGATCCTGCGCATTGAGGATTTTATCGAGTTGCAGATAGTCGCTATAGTACATGAGACCGTTTTTTTTACGTGCGCAATATAGAATGACATTGAGCCTCGCGCGTTTCTTGCTTTCCTTTGTCATCAGATATCAATCATTTGGAAAACCTGACAGAGTTGAATATTGTTTTTTTCGATGGAGTTTGCCATCTATGTAATCGTTCCGTTGATTTTCTGATTCGCAGTGATAAAAAGCATCTTCTATACTTCGCTCCGTTGCAAGGTGCAACGGCTTCAAAAATGTTATCATTTGATCTCATTTCTGATTTTTCTGGTTTTGTATATTATAGAAAAGGAGTTTTGTATCACAAGTCGAGCGCTGCGATTAAAGTTTGCGGCGACATCAAAGGATGGATGAAATTGTTGTACATCTTTTTTCTTGTTCCAAAATTTATGCGCGATGGTGTTTACAATTTTGTTGCACGTAATCGATATCGTTGGTATGGGAAAAAGGAAGTTTGCCGATTGCCCACGAATGAAGAGCGAAGATTTTTTCTTGAATGAACTATTTCGATAGTGTTGAGAATGATACTCACCATAACCACAAGGAGATTCCTCGCTTAGCGTAGTAATGAGAAGCACATGTTCGCGCCACGCCATTCACCCCTACTCAGAACGCGCGTTGTCATTCCGACGCGAAGCGAGGAATCTCCCTTGTCTCACTCGAAGCCGCCTTTTACGTTCATTCTGATTGAGGAATCGAATATTGTTGTAGGCTGAAAAGTGAATGCCAGTGTCAACTTGAGGGTAATTGTAGAGAATCATTTAATGTATATCCTGAACATTTATTAAATCAAAATGTAGAGCCCTTTGTGTGAAATTCCTAGGCGAACTTTGTGGTTATTCCTTGCAACGCGATAACCCAAAAAATCAATTTCACGCAAAAGGAAAGTATTGAAAATCACTTTTTCTAAAATTCAAAAGCCCGCAGGCTTTTACACCTGCGGGCTTTCTACTACGACCAAATTGAATTGGTCTCCACCCTTTCTTAACGCACTATCAGTTTTTTTTCCTGAGTGCGACCATTCAGTTTGTAGTGTAATACATACAAACCTGAGGCAAGCTGTTTATCAAAATCATGTTCAATCAATTTTGAACTTCCCGGATGATAGTTGATCGAGAAAGTTTCAATGAGTTTTCCAGTTGTGCTGTATACGCTGAAGTCGCTGATTGTGTGTACATCTTTCAATTGCGTCAAGTCGAGTTTGACACTTGTTCCGTCACCCGGATTCGGATAGATGTGCATTGAACCATTGTTGGTAGTGAATTCTTCAACGCCAGTAATAAGACTTAATGTGAAGTTGCATATGGGTCCCCAGTCGGTGAATTGTCCTGCACCAATAGCGCATCTCATTTGCACCGCATAAGTCTGACCCGTTTGCAATTGCATGACACTGTCGATAATCAAAACGTTCGAAACAGTATATGTCAACCAGTCATAATCATTACCTGTGATGTGCCACTGGTAATTCATTACTCCAGGAAATTCAAGTGCCGTGAGCGTTGTTTCCCATGCATTCAAGGTTGTTCCGCACGACTCGTTGTTGAGTTGTGGGAGTATAACATTTGGAATCATCGTAGTGATTGAACAAATCTGACCAAATGCGCCCCACGATTCATCCACGAGTGCTTTCACACCAACCATGTACATGGTGGCTTGTGATACTCCCGGAATCAAATCCACATTGCAAGTATTTGAAGTGGTGTATTCTTCACCGATGATCGTACCTGCAGGCGTGCTGAATCTCCATCTGTATTGAGTAGCTCCAACTACCGGCTCGCATGTGAGTATGGCTGTAAGCGGAATATTCACCGCGTTGCAATCAGTATTGATGAGTTGCGTAACAGGTACCCCGGCGTTACATGAATATGGAATGTATACTGTGATGTTCAAGATACATCCGTTGGCATCGGTAACTGTGAGTCCATAGCTTCCAGCAGTAACACCGGAGATCATATCGTCATTCGTTCCATTGCTCCATAGAATATTATACTGAGGTGTTCCGCCAGCAACGGTTACCATCGAACTTCCGTCATTACCTATGCATGTTTCAGCTGAAAGGATGATGATGTCAACTTCAATAGCATCAGGTTCAACGATGTTAGAAATTGCAGAAGCGGTACATCCGTTGTTGTCTACAACATTCACCGATACCGAACCGGAATTAAGATCGTTAATGGATTGCGTGGATTCGCCATTATTCCAGTTGAATGTGTATGGGGAATTACCGCCGGTCACAGTTGCATTTGCAATACCGTCTTGTAAGCCGCTGCATGAAACATTTTCTATTTCAATAGCAACTGATAAAGCCATTGGTTCAGTTATAACAGATTCTGCAGATCCCTGACAACCTTCACCGTCCGTTACGATGACGCCGTAGGTGCCACTATTCAATCCGGACAATTGCGAGGCTGCAGAGCCATTGCTCCATATATAATTGTAATTGTTATCTCCACCATTCACGGTAACAGAAATGCTTCCATTTGAAAGACCGTTGCAAGTCACGTCGGTAGTGCTTGTATAGACTGTGAGATTATCACTTTGCGTTATAGAGAAGTGAACAATCACCGAACATGCATTCGCGTCATTCACCACTACATCATAGTTTCCGGCAATCAGATTGGAAGTTGTATTTCCTGTAGCGCCATTGCTCCAGTTAACAGTGTAAGGCGCAGTTCCGCCATTCGGGCTTACTTGCGCGCTTCCATAAACACTTGAGCATGCGATATCGAAGTCGAGCAGATTAGCTGCGAGAACGTTCGGTGCTGTTACAACAAAGTTTTGCGTTGCTGTGCAGTTGTTTGCATCCGATGCTGTGCATATATATGTTCCCGCAGCAAGAGAGGAAATGACTGCGCCAGTTGCGCCATTATTCCAGGTAAAAGTTTTATTACCTGTGCCACCGGTTGCAGCGACACTGATGCTGCCGTTTGCCTCTAAATTGCAAGTCACGTGAGTAATTGTGCCGGTGATAGCGATAGCGGCTGGTGCCGTAATAGTATAAGATTGCGTTTGAGTGCAACCGTTTGCATCCGATGCTATCACGCTATAAGTGCCGGCAACTAGGCCTGTGACAGTAGATCCAATTGTTCCGTTACTCCAGATAAATGTTTTGTTGCCGGTACCGCCTGATGCGGTCACTGTTATATTTCCATTGCCAATATTGTTACATGATGCATTTGTCGCTATTCCTGTAATAATAATTGGATTCGGTGTAGTGATGGTAAATGATTGCGTTTGAGTGCAGCCATTGGCATCGGTAGCTGTCACAGAGATAGGTCCGTTTGGTAAATTGGTGATGATCGAACCAATTACACCATTACTCCAAAGGAATGTTTTATTTCCTGTGCCACCTGAAGCGCTGACTGAAATACTACCGTTGTTAACGCCAGCACAGGAAGGATTCACCGGTGTTCCGGTAATTACAATGGTGGTTGGCGCAGTAATAGAATACGATTGAGTTTGCGTGCAACCGTTGGCATCAGTGGCCGTGGCCGTGTAACTTCCCGATGCAAGATTTGATATAGTTGTTCCTGTTGCACCATTGCTCCAGCTAAATGTTTTATTTCCTGTTCCACCTGTTGCACTCACTGTTATACTTCCATTGTTAGCTCCAACACAGAGTGCGTTGGTTGCAGTGCCTGTAATAGTGATCGCAGTTGGTGCAGTTACAGTATAAGATTGGGTTTGATTGCACCCATTGGCATCCGTTGCTGTGACAGAATAACTACCTGCGGCCAGATTGGAAATGCTCGCTCCTGATGCTCCATTGCTCCACAAGAATGTTTTATTGCCTGTTCCACCTGTTGCGCTTACTGATATTGATCCATTGGTCAATTCTATGCATGTGATGTTATTGGCTGATCCGATTATACTGATGGCTGTTGGTGCTGTCAGAGTATAAGATTGCGCCTGTGAACATCCTGCTTCGTCAGTTGCAGTGACGGTATAGAATCCTTCAATCAAGTCGCTGATCGTTGCAGTTGTTGCGCCGTTGCTCCAACTGAATGTTTTGTTGCCGGTGCCGCCTGTGGCAGAAACCGCAATGCTTCCATTCGTTCCCGCGCTGCAGGTTGGATTGGTAGTCGTTCCCGTGATAACGATAGATGAGTTGGATCCAACGGTGAACGCTTGTGTTTTTGTACAGCTGTTGGCGTCCGTTGCAACGACTGTATAACTTCCCGGTACCAGATTGGAAACTGTTGGACCTGTTGCGCCGTTGCTCCATGCAAAAGTCTTATTTCCTGTTCCTCCAGTGGCGCTTACTGTAACAGACCCGGAATTTGTTGCAATACAAGTGGAATTCGTTGTGGTTCCTGTGATCGTGATAGCAGTTGGTGTACTGATTGTAAATGTTTGTGTCTGTGTGCAACCGTTGGCATCAGTGGCTGTTGCCGTAAAGTTACCCGCAGCAAGGTTGGAGATAGTTGTGCCTGTTGCACCATTGCTCCATGTGAATGTCTTGTTTCCTGTTCCACCTGACGCACTCACAGCAACACTTCCGTTGTTCACACCGGCGCAGAGAATATTTGTTACTGTACCGGTTATAACAATGGCTGCTGGTATTGTAATAGTATAAGATTGCGATTGAATACAGTTATTGGCATCAGTAGCTGTAACAGTATAATTTCCTTCGGCAAGATTTGAAACAGTCGATCCAGTTGCGCCATTGCTCCACATGTATGTCTTACTTCCGGTTCCTCCGGCAGCGGTCACCGTTATGCTTCCATTGTTTGTTCCGGCACAAGTTGCATTGGTTGCTGTTCCGGTGATAACGATGGCACCCGGCGCTGTGATGGAATATGATTGAGTTTGTGTGCAGCTGCTGACATCTGTCGCTGTCACAGTATAGTTTCCTGCAGCGAGATTCGAAACGGTTGTTCCGGTGGCGCCATTGCTCCAGCTAAATGTTGTGCTTCCTGTTCCACCCGTTGCACTCACTGTTATACTTCCGTCGTTATTACCGGCACAAGTAACATTTGTTGCTGCTCCTGTAATTACAACAGCGGTTGGTGCAGTGATGGTATAAAGTTGCGTTTTTGTGCAGTTGTTGGCATCTGTTGCCGTTACTGTATAATTTCCTGCTGAGAGGTTTGAGATTGTTGCACCCGTTGCGCCGTTGCTCCATGTAAAAGTTTTATTCCCTGTTCCTCCGGTGGCACTTACCGCAATGCTTCCATTGTTGATTCCTGCACAGGTAGCATTGGTAGCTGTTCCGGTGATTACAATAAGTGATGGTGCAGTGATAGTGTACAGTTGAGTTTCCGCACAGCTGTTCGCGTCCGTTGCAGTCACGGTGTAATTTCCCGCGGCAAGATTTGAAATGGTTGTTCCTGTTGCACCATTGCTCCAGCTAAACGTTTTGTTTCCTGTACCTCCGGTTGCGCTCACTGATATACTTCCGGTATTGACACCTGCACACGCTATGTTGGATTCTGTTCCGGAAATTACAATGGCAGATGGCGTATTCACAGTATAAGATTGCGTTTGTGTACAACCGTTGGCGTCTGTCGCTGTCACAGTGTAACTTCCCGAGGCAAGATTTGTGATGTTTCCACCAGCGGCACCGTTGCTCCAAGCGAATGTCTTGCTGCCAGTTCCTCCAGTCGCACTTACTCCAATACTGCCATTATTCAATCCGGCGCATGTTGTTCCAACTGCTGTTCCTGTAATTGAAATGACTGATGGTGAAACAAGAGTATAAGATTGGGCTTGTGTACAGCCTGCTGCATCTGTTGCCGTTACTGTATATGATCCTGAACCGATATTGTTAACTGTTGCTCCGGTGGCACCATTACTCCATGCAAATGTCTGACTACCTGTTCCGCCTGTTGCGCTCACAGTTATTGTTCCGTCAGAAGTTCCGGCACATGTTGGATTGGTCGGAGTTCCTGTAATGACGATTGACGAAGATGAAGTCACTGTGAATTGCTGTGATGTTGTGCAACCACTTGCATCTGTTGCAGTGGCAGTATAGCTACCCACCGCAAGATTTGAAATGCTTGCGCCTGTCGCGCCGTTGCTCCAGGTAAATGTTTTACTTCCAGTACCACCAGTTGCACTCACGCTGATACTTCCGTTGTTGAGGTTGCACGTTGCGTTGGTTGCACTGCCGCTGATAACAATTGCAGTTGGTGAAGTGATAGTATAAGATTGTGTTTGTATGCATCCATTGGCATCCGACACAGTTACCGTATAACTACCCACATCAAGATTTGAAGCAGTAGTACCACTTGCACCATTGCTCCATCCATATGTTTTTGTGCCGGTTCCGCCAGTTGCAGAAACCGTGATGCTTCCGTTGTTCACACCTGCGCAGACCATATTTGTTGCTGTGCCACTGATAACAATTGCAGCTGGAGAAACGATGGTATAGGCCTGGGTTTTAATACAACCGTTGGCATCTGTTGCCGTCACCGTGTAGCTTCCCGCAGCGAGGTTGGAGATTGTTGCACCTGTTGCTCCATTGCTCCAGGTAAATGTTTTCGTACCAGTGCCACCGGATGCACTTACAGTGATGCTTCCATTATTTACTCCACCGCAAAGTGGATTTGTAACTGTGCCGGTAATAGTTATAGCCGAAGGTGATGTGAGAGTCGTGCTTGTTTGTTTCGTACAACCGTTTCCATCAGTAACAGTATTTGTGTATGTACCTGCTCCGACTCCTGTTAAATTGGGAGTAGTTGCTCCTGTGTTCCACGAGTACGTATATGGACTTGTTCCAGTAGCACTCGAAGTGATACTTCCTGTCGTGGCGAGATTGCATCCCGGGTTGGAACCTGTCAATGTCAATCCCGGATCGTTATAAACGGTGATACAATTCGTGCATACATATGTGTTGCTTCCAAATGCGTTGGTAGCGGTCAAGGTCACGCTATAGGTGCCGGCATTTGCATACGTTACATTTTGAGGGCTCGCAGCTGTTGATGTCGCCGGTGTTCCTCCTTGAAATGTCCATGAATAACCGGTAGGTGTATTCGTACTTGTATTGGTGTAATCGTTTTCAATGTTTTTGCAAAGTGTGTTATCCTGAATCGTGAAAGATGCAACAGGAGCGCTTCCACCGGGTGCCGGATCGACAATGCAAAAAGGATTGGCAACTGTCGATCCCCAGTTTCCAGTTCCACTTGCGAGCACTGCGTTGTTGGCATCGGTAAGACTAAAACTTCCATTGGTGAATCCTTGTCCGTCGCCATATGCGTCATACATATTTAAAGTATAACATCCGGCAGCAAGACATATGGTCGTAAGATTCGAAAGTCCCTGTTGACTATTTACATAAGGACCGCCGCTCACCATCACCGAACCACTAGAATTTTTGACATCCCATGTAGTTTCTGCTCCAAAATAATCCAGTATAACGTTTAATGTCGCTGATGCTCCGCTTGTAGCAGTGAATGCTCCTGTCGATTGATTGTTACTTGTGTTTTGATCGCTTGTGCCATTAGGATTGGTGGTCCATGCATAAAAAGTATGAGCGCCTGAAGTTGGAGTAATCGAATTGAGTGTAACAATAACTGATGAACCTGAAGCCAAAGATCCGGTCCAATTGAAATTCGTGCTTCCAACTCCGTCAATGTTACTTTGAATGGTTACTGAAGTGAGTGTGTTGCTTCCGAAATTGGTGAGGTTCACCTTTGGAGATGTCGCACCCGGACAGATTGTTCCAATCGGACTTGTTACGGCCGTAATCCCTACATCTGTATTATATACGGGCATACATCCAAGTGATGTAATCATGGATGTGCGCTGTGTTTCAAGCGTAGTTCTCATGCGGAGTTTTTGTCCTTCAGAAAACATATTCTGACATGTCTGCTGCGTGTAGTCCAAGTAGTTCTGGACCTGCTGTGTACCACTACACGCAGGGTTCGAACATGAAGCATTTTGAATGGTAACCGGGGTGTCACAAACTCTGTCACCGGCAGTATTGCAATCTGATTCTACCGAACAACTGCTCGTTCCATTAAAGGTGTGATACAAACCGAGATAATGACCCATCTCATGCGTGATGGTGCGATTCATATTGGTATATGACTTCAGGTTTCCGGTTGTGCCGAATGCATTATAAAGAATGACGATTCCGTCGACAGGACTGTTAAATGGGAAATAGGCATATCCTTGAATTCCCGATCCACCATCATTTCCGTCAATCTCACTCACAACCCAGATGTTCACATAAGAAGCGCGCGGCCATGTGGATAATGCCTTCACTGCTGATTCTGAAGCGGCACTACTGCCTGATCCTGAAATTCCCAATGTCGAGTAAAGTGGCACTGCACTTCCATTGACGCGGTTGATTCCATTCGTTGGCGCACCGTTTGGGTCGCGCACTGCGAGGCAAAATTCTACTCCAATATCCGGACCTGCGCCATCACCGTTTGTGCCGGCGATATGTCGGAAGTCGTTGTTCATGGCAGCAATTGCACTGAAAATCTGTTCGTCAGTGATATTGACTGAGGAGCCGTAAGACTCTCCATTGTGGATCACGTGTACAACTACAGGTAAGTTATAAACCTCGTTGGTGCGCTGTGATGGATCAAGTCCATGCTGTTGCATCAGCTGTTGTTCCATGTATTGGAAACTGAGGTACATCCCGGGATTGTGCGACATCAAAGTATCATTCTTGGCGTCTGACGGACACGTAGTCTGAGCCTGCACTCCAGTGAGCGCTGACATAAGTATCAGCATCAGAATGACTATTTTCCTTAGATTCATTGACGAAGTGATTTGGTTGGTTTCAAAGGACACTTCTACTCGCAACGGTTTGGCGTTGTTGCGAATGCCTTTTTCAATTCGACCTGAACCAACATCTCTACCGACTGAACCGAATATTTCTTCGATGAATGGAAATGGGATTTTCACCTTTTGAAAAGGTTACAAAACATTGATTACTTCTTGCTATTTCAGAATGCTTCTGCTCGGATAAACACGCATCGTCTCTCACAATCGACTCTGAATTGCTCCTGTTCTGCGATGCTCCATTGCCTCTAATGTCTGGAATAAAGTATATTCGCGCTCCAATTTTTTAGTCGAGAAAAACATGTTTGAGAATCTAACCGAGAAGTTTGACAGAGCGTTCAAAGTGCTGAAGGGTGAAGGAAAAATTTCCGAGATCAACGTCGCTGAAACGCTGAAGGAAGTCAGAAGAGCATTGCTTGATGCTGACGTCAATTTCAAGACAGCAAAGGAGTTTACTGATAAGGTAAAAGAAAAGGCACTAGGTCAGAATGTTTTGACAGCAGTGAAGCCGGGTGAACTCCTGGTGAAGATCACCCATGACGAATTGAAAAATTTGATGGGTGGTGATTCTACCGATATCAATATTCAAGGAAATCCGGGTGTGATTTTGATGAGCGGATTGCAAGGTTCTGGTAAGACTACTTTCTCAGGAAAACTTGCGAATTACCTCAAGACCAAAAAGGGAAAGAAACCATTGCTCGTTGCTTGCGATATCTATCGTCCGGCGGCCATCGATCAGTTGCATGTTGTTGGTGAAGGCATCGGAGTGGACGTCTATTCCGAAAGAGAAAATAAAAACGCAGTGTCTATTGCAACCAATGCAATGAATCATGCGAAGCAGAATGGATACAATGTTGTCATTGTCGATACTGCAGGACGTCTTGCAATCGACGAAGAGATGATGAAGGAGATTCAGGATGTCCGCAACGCTATCAAGCCAACGGAGATTCTGTTTGTGGTGGATGCCATGACGGGGCAGGACGCAGTGAATACTGCGAAGGCATTCAATGAAAGATTGAATTTCGACGGAGTTGTTCTGACAAAACTTGATGGTGATACACGCGGTGGAGCGGCACTTTCGATTAAGAGTGAAGTCAACAAGCCGATCAAGTTTGTTGGTACCGGCGAGAAGATGGATGCGCTCGATGTGTTTTATCCCGAGCGTATGGCGAGCAGAATTCTCGGCATGGGCGACGTGATCTCACTCGTGGAGAAAGCGCAGGAGCAGTTTGACGAAGAGCAAGCAAAGCGTCTCGAAAAAAGAATCAAGCGCGATCAATTCGACTTCAACGACTTTCTCGAGCAGATAGGACAGATCAAGAAAATGGGAAGCATGAAAGATCTCATGGGAATGATTCCCGGAGTGGGGAAGGCGATGAAAGATGTGGAGATCAATGATGATGCTTTCAAATACATAGAAGCCATCATTCAAAGTATGACACCAAAAGAAAGATCGAATCCTTCGTTACTCAATGGCGTTCGCAAACAGCGTATCGCAAAAGGTTCGGGAAGAACTATCGAAGAAGTGAACAAACTCATGAAGCAGTTTGATCAGACCAAGCAAATGATGAAGATGATGACCAATAAGACGCAGATGATGCAGATGATGAAACAGATGAAAGGCATGCGTCCCGGTCAGATGGGATAGTTTTTTTGCGAACGAGTGTTTCATTCAATTCAAAATTTCAATCAATGACGGATTCAACTACCAAATCTTTGAACGCACTTTTTGAAACACGATTTGTCTTGCCTAATCAGACGAAGTATTATCACGGCAAAGTGCGCGACGTTTATTCCATTGGAAAAGATCTTTTGGTAATGGTTGCAAGCGATAGAATTTCCGCATTCGATGTTGTTCTTCCGCGCGCTATTCCTTTCAAAGGACAAGTACTCAATCAGATTGCTGAACACATGTTGGATGCAACGGCCGACGTTGTTCCCAATTGGAAGCTTGCTTCACCGGATTCCAACGTTACAATTGGTCATCGTTGCGAACCATTCAAAGTAGAAATGGTGATTCGCGGATATCTCACCGGACACGCGTGGCGCACGTATAAAAGTGGCGCGAGAATGCTTTGCGGCGTGGCGCTTCCTGAAGGATTGAAAGAGCATGATCGTCTTCCTTTACCCATCATCACGCCTTCTACAAAAGCTTCTGAAGGTCATGATGAAGACATTTCCCGCGAAGAAATTATCTCGCAGGAAATTGTGAGCGAGAAGGATTATACGATCATTGAAGATTACACACGAAAATTATTTGAGCGAGGAACCGCTATCGCAAAATCGCGCGGACTCATCCTCGTGGATACCAAATATGAATTTGGAAAACGCGGCAAAGAAATTTTATTGATGGATGAAATTCACACGCCGGATTCATCGCGCTATTTTTTCAGTGAAGGCTATGAAGAGCGGCAGGCGAGGGGCGAGCAGCAAAAGCAACTCAGCAAAGAGTTTGTGCGCGAGTGGTTGATTGAAAATCATTTCATGGGCAAAGAAGGTCAGACTGTTCCAATAATGACGGATGAGTTTGTGCTTTCTGTTTCTGACCGTTACATTGAATTGTACGAGATGGTCACAGGGGAAAAATTCGTGAGACAGGATTATTCGGATGCAGAAGATCGCATTGAACGGAACATTCTGAAATACTTAAGCGAAAATTAAATCACATTTCTTGTGTGAAAATTACCACCGTCTCGAGTTGAGAACAGTCTTCGTCAGCAGAATAAAAACCGCAATCAACGCAAGGAAGTAAACGACATCACGCGAGTCGATCAAGCCAAGACTGAGTGAAGCATAGTGATCCTGCATACCGAGTTTCATGATGAAATCATCAAAGGATCCGAAGAGATCGAATGACGCGAGTGATTGAAATCCGGTGTACATGAAGAAGCAGAGCATTGCTGCCACAAGAAAAGAAACGATCTGATTGTTGGTGATACTCGATGCGAAAATTCCAATGGCCAGATAACCTGATGCCAGCAGCAACAGTCCAATGTATGAGCCCCACGTTCCGCCACTATCAATGTTTCCAACCGGACTTCCCATTAAATAAACAGTGAGGTAATAGAGCAATGTTGGAAACAATGCAATGATAACAAGAAGCAATCCTGCGAAATATTTTGCTAATATGATTTGTAAATCTGTAAGTGGTTTTGTGAAAAGTAATTCAATCGTTCCGGCTCTTTTTTCTTCAGCGAAAGAACGCATCGTTACCGCCGGAATAAGAAACATAAACACCCAAGGCGAGATAAAGAATAGCGTATCGATACTCGCGTATCCCATATCCATCACATTGAAATCTCCTTGAAAGATCCACATGAACAAACCTGTAATAAGTAGGAAAACACATATCACCACATAACCAATCAGCGAACTGAGAAAGGTGCGTATTTCTTTAGAAAGCAATGCCAGCATATCTATACATCTCGCGCGGTGTTTCACGCGACTTTAATTAATTATTTCACTTTCAATTGGGGTTAGGAATTAGGGATTAGGAATTACAAACTCCTTACACTTCTTCTAACTGCCCTTCACACATTTAATAATTAATAATTAATAATTATTAATTAAAAGCTGCCCTGAGCATAAACTCCGATTTATACTCTCGCAGACCGCGTTACAACTCGAGGAGTTCATCCACCGTCCATGCTTCAGCAGGCGCGCCAAACATCACTTTCACAAGTGGCCATACTGTAGCGAAAGTATCAGAGTATCTATAGTCATCTAGAAACTTTTCGTTTTCCCATTTGCTATAAGTGAAGAAGACATATCGTTCTTCATGATCTCTAAGTAGAGCAAGGTGTGAGCATCCTTTTGCATTGCGGATTTGTTGCTTGTACTTCTCAAAAATGTTGAGGAATTCTTCAATGAATTCACTCCGCAACGTCATTTTCACTATTCGTGTTACCATAAAATTCGATTCTGATCATATCGTCGATTTGCAATCCAAAGAGATCTGAGGCGCCTCCACCATGGTTGCTGGCTCCGCCGTGTATGGCAATCATCAGCAAATCATTAGAAGCCCACATGGCAAGTCGCTCACCTTCCAGCACATCAGTATAGTAATCACTGATTTTCGAAATAGCAAACCCGGCACTCTTAAACTGTATGGCAAACATCCGCTTTCTTACGGCACTTTCGAACAGCTGTCGAGAAATATTTGTATAAACGTTGCCATAATGGTCGATATACTCGACTCTTCCTTTCAACAAATCCTCTTCTATCACTATGCCGGGGGTGAAAGCATGTTGGAATGCATCTGTGCGTTTACCGAGAAATTCCGGCGCCCCACCTTTCGACAAATGCGCCGCCGCAGTGGAAAAAACTCCCTTCATTGGAAATTTCCAATCATTGCCCTGGGGAATATTGATTTCGTAAATGTCTTCAGGCTCGCTATCGAAAAGCAATGCGAAAATGCCATTGTCTGCTGAGATAAAATAGTGTCCCGAATATTGAATGACAAGATGTGATTGTTGAGCATTGAACTCAGGATTGATACCAATCACGTGCACAGTTCCCAACGGAAATTGATGCCAGACACTGCGCACTAAGAAGGCCGCGGAATTGATGTCAAACGAACTCACCTGATGCGAAATGTCGACGATGGTAGTCTGCGGAGCCTGCGTATATAGCGCCGCCTTCACTGCCGCAACATAATGGTCGCGCAGTCCCAGATCTGATGTCAAAGTGATGATTCCCAATGGCTTCTTTATGGTTGTTTTGGCTATGGCCTGAATTCCGAATGTAAAGGAGAATGCAGGACACGTTCGGAAATTGCATTCCACTTTTCCATAGGACAGGGCTCATAAATTTTTTTCAACCATTTATTGAACCTGAGTTGACATTCGTTCCTGGTTCGCGGAAGGTGGGACAGATACTGATGCGAGAATTTGTCGTGGACAACTTTCAATAACTAAATGCTGGTTAGTTCCTGGTTCGCTAGGAGTTTATTTCTGGGACATGATGAAAATTTTTTGCGTGATCGTATTTCCTAAACCAAAATGTGGATTAGTTCATGATTCCTAAAGTGTGTTGGTTATTGCTGCAAGTGCAAATGGGTTATTCGCTTAAAAGAAAGCATCTAGCGGAACTATGGAACTAGGAACAAACGATAGCCATGGTTCCTATGACACCCTCATGCAAATTCCCGGATTGATCTGAATATTGAATTTCGCGCAACTAGGAACCAGGAACTATTTCGCTCCGCTCATCGTTAGATGAGATGAGTACCACGTATTTTAGCATCGTATAATCATTAATAAGGCGAAAACTCTTGATAGAAAAAGAAATCATCCTTCCCGAAATCGATCCATTGGAATTTTTCGGTGCAACCAATACAAAATTTAAACTTGTACAAAGCCGTTTTCCAAAATTGAAGATTGTCGCTCGTGGCAGTCACATCAAAGTGAATGGCGACGAAGAAGAGATCGATCGTTTCGAATTGGTTCTCGAACAACTCTTCGCACATCAGGGAAAATACAATTCCCTTCCTCTTAACACAATAGAGAATATTCTGGATGGACATCCCGAAGACAGATCTCCGCACTTCACGAGTGGTGATGGCGTTTTGGTTTTCGGAACCGATGGCAACAAGATCACTGCGCGCACGCTCAATCAAAAAAGGATGGTTTCCGCCATTGACGACAATGACATGGTGTTCGCTGTTGGTCCTGCCGGTTCCGGAAAAACTTATACTGCGGTGGCGCTTGCCGTGCGAGCGTTGAAAGAAAAGCAAGTGAAGCGCATTGTGCTTACGCGTCCTGCTGTGGAAGCGGGCGAAAATCTCGGTTTTCTTCCCGGTGATTTAAAAGAAAAACTCGATCCATATATGCAGCCATTGTATGATGCATTGATGGACATGATACCCTATGAAAAGCTCGCAGATTACATTGAGAAAAATGTAATTGAAATTGCACCGCTCGCATTCATGCGCGGCCGCACATTGGACAAAGCATTCGTCATTCTCGATGAAGCGCAAAACGCAACGGTGAATCAGATGAAGATGTTTCTCACACGTATGGGTCGTGACGCAAAGTTCATCATCACGGGCGACGCTACACAGGTCGATCTTCCCAACCACCAACTCAGTGGGTTGTTGCGATCAGTGGATTTACTTCGAGGTGTTGAAGGAATTGCCATCATTGAACTCACCGGAGCGGATGTCGTTCGTCATAAACTAGTGAAGCGGATTATTGATGCTTTTGAGAAGAAATAATTCATTTGATGATTTGATGAATTAGAGATTTGGTGAATTGGCGATTTTTGATTTGCGATTTGAGGGATGAAGGCGGTCTGTGTTTCGCTTAACAATCAAATTCTAATAGCATTTTCAATGCATTTAAGTTCTTCGACCTAAATCTGCTCAAATCCCTGCAAATCTGCGTGAAACCCTCCGCGAGAAACGCCACTCTTTGAAACAAGGCGTGAACTCACTTCCCATTCCAAAACGTTCTGTCCATCTCTCTGAATTCCTGCATTGAAAGGGCCATTGAACCAATGATGTTTTCTGTTGCCTGCGCCTCCATGCGCGGCCGAATGAGCGGGCCGAAATAGAAGAAGTCTTGTTTGTTGCCTTCTTCAAATCTCGAGAGAGAATTTTGAAGTTGTGACATCATTGATTCGAAGCCTTTGAATTTTAATTCGAATTCACTTACAGGTTGATATGCTGCGAAGAAATCAGCTCCCTTTTGAGATGGAAACCGCGTCTTTAGATCTGCTTTTTGTCTTGCCAATAGCCGACCAATTTCCATCAAAGTGTCTTGCCATTGTGTAACGGCTTTATCTATGAGAATCGTGTATTCCGGAAGTCCAATGCGTCGGATGTTGTTTGCGTTGACAACGGAATCATAACTATTTCTGTGCTCGTAGTATTTTTCAGATTGCGCTGCTTGCTGCACCGGAAGCGACTTTTGAAGCGAATGCATTTGTTCAACTGTCTCTTCGTCTTTCGCTGAGAGTTTCTTTTTTTTCTTGCCGGCGCAAATTGATTTTATCTCATAGTAAGTGCTGTCATACTTTAATCTTGGAACAATCACTTTATCCGCCGATTGTTTTATCGCGTAGAAGATGCTATCGAGTTCTTTGTATAGCGCCGCTTCAGGTTGCGTGGTCACTTGCATTAAATCCTGATGGAAAATCCGCAACTGAAAGAAGTTGCCGGATACTTCACTTTCCTTGCGCATGAGCGTCACTCTTACACTGTCAGCCTCTTGAATCAGTGCGGACGTGGAGATTTTTGTCGCGCATGATGATGC
>JAYTOA010000102.1:0-6808 GCA_043748015.1 Flavobacteriales bacterium | reverse complement strand
GATTTCAAGTATTTTCTCTACTGCCTTGAATTTTTTGGTTCTTTTTTTTTCAAGAAAAAAAGAACGTAAAGTAGTTCATTCACTTAAACAGAGAGGGCTTTGCGAAGTAACCCGTTAATCCGAAGAATTATTTTATTGGATTACCAACTCAAAGCCATGAAAACACAAGTGCACAAAGGAATTTCAAACAAAGAACACGAAGTAAAATGCCGAGCATGTATTTATTTATTCCGCAAAAGACATACCCGTTTAAAAACATACAACCCAAATCCTATTACCAACAGATTAATGGAGTAAGATTCTACTTGAGAAAAATTCATACGCTTTTTTCGAAATACTTTTTAGTCTTTATGGTTATGTGTTCAAACCGCAATTCCGATTAGTTAATAACCAATAATTAGATCCCACTGTCCTCCAACCCAAACCTAAATCCCATCCGCTTGCCTGTTGCAAGACTTGCGCTATTGGTAACACTTTGAATTTCTTCCACTGTGACCTGTTGGAGGTTTTCGTATGGTGGTGTGTATAGATCGAAATCCAGTGTGTAAAGCACCGCACTTTCTACCACACTTCGGATGGCCTCTTTATCGAGGACTGCGTTCACAAAATCGTTGTATAGATAGCCGAGCTGCCGCTTGCCTTGCACAAGGAAGTGACTCTCCTTGTTCACGAAAATCCTTGCGATGAGATATCCCATGTCAGAAACGCGCTGGTATTTGAATGAGTCAGCGAGAAAATTGTAAACGTTAATAATACCTACGTACGAATTGTTCTCGTCTTCCTTGAGATAGCTGCTACGCCACGCACTGTGCGTTTTGTCGAATTGAAAGACGTTGGTGTGCATATAAAAAACAAGAACATCCCCTGCGATTTTGATCTCCGCCTGAAAATCACCCATGTCGCGGTAGTGGAAATCTACGCGGGCATCCGTGGTTCCAAAATCCTTCTTGATATCCGTCACCACTTCCGACAGCACGGTTTTCATCTCATCGAAAACACGAAGCGTGTTATTGTAAACATCCTGCTTCAACACCGATTTCTCCTTGACGAGTCGGTAAATGGTTTCCCGGGCTTCTGACATACTCCTTAAATTATTTGACGTAAAAAAAGTACATATTCCATATTCATCGACAATTTACGCCGTAATGTTCGTTGGATTTACCCACAGACTGTGAAGTATATTCTAACGCATCTTTGCTTTCAGAATGTTCCGCTGCTATCGCCCATATCTCCCGCTAATTTTCACAATACTTTTTGTGAATGCAATGAATGCGCAGAAGAGTTGGCGCACGGTTTATGAAAATTCTCCCATAAAGCAGCACGCCGACATTGTCTATCCATCTCGCGAAGCTGCTCTGGCAAGTGTAAAAACGAGCTATAGCAAATTGATTGTTGCAGGTTACATAGACGCAGTGATGGACACCACAACTATTGACTCCACCATCAATGTCAGGGTACGTACCGGCGAACGTTATTCCATCGGCGCAATTCGTTGGCAGCAAGATTCAACGGGTGTTGTAAGACAGCAAGATCAGATCTGGAAAAAACCCAAAACTTTCGACACAAGTCTTTTGGACAATCGCACATACAACATCCTTCGTGAATATGAAAACAAAGGATATCCGTTCGTTTCTGTTGCTATGACGCAGATCAACTTTAACGATAACAAAGCCGACATCACCTACAAACTCGATCGCGGACCATTGATACTCATGGACAGTCTCATCTTTCGTTCTGATAGTAAAATTCCCGAGAAGTATGTGCGCAGATATCTCGACATCAGAAAAGGTGATGCTTACAGTGAAAGCAAAATGATCGCTGTCCAAAAGAAGTTGAAAGAAATTCCCTTTGTAAAAGTTCGTCAGCCACCTGAAATCAGATTCACTCCTGGCAATGCGGATCTGTTTTTATTTCTGGAAAAAAAGAAGGCCAATTTCTTCAATGGAATCCTTGGAGTTCGTCCGGATGATTTAACAGGAAAGGTTAACTTCACAGGAGATGTAGAAATCAAACTCAACAATGCATT
Organism: Flavobacteriales bacterium; assembly: GCA_043748015.1. Lineage (GTDB taxonomy): Bacteria > Bacteroidota > Bacteroidia > Flavobacteriales_D > Sanyastnellaceae > JAIBBG01. Next base: position 4,782 of record JAYTOA010000102.1, on the reverse strand, counting down.
CAATGGTGGTGAAGAATTTTATCTCAACTGGCGCAAGATGCAAGCCCTCACGCAAGACCTGAGCACAAAATTGATGTTGCCGTATTTGTTCCGATCGCCAATAGGAATAGATGGTCAGTTGAAAATTTATAAGCGCGATTCAACATTCACGAGCATCAAAACTTCGGCAGGAATCTTATTCAATTTTGGAGGACTAAACCGATTGAAAACCTTTGTAGAAAAAAACGCGACCAATCAGATTTCCACATTCATCACTGCGCAACCTTTGGCCAATGTGAATTCCACTTTTTATGGATTGTCGTTGCAACTTGAAAAACTCGACTACAGATACAATCCAAGAAGTGGCTATTCTCTTTTGCTTGAAGCCGCCACCGGCGTGCGCAATATTTCAGCGAGTAATCTTCTTGCAGAAAACAACCCGCAACCTGAAGTCAAGAAGAACGTTCACCGCATTGATGCGCAAGCGGACTATTATATTCCGACGTGGAAGAAACAGAGTATAAGATTACATGGCGCCGGAGCAGGATTATTTGCGCCATCGATATTCGACAATGAGATGTTCCGTATTGGCGGATTGCGGACATTGCGCGGCGTCAATGAAGAAAGCATCAATACAACTTCTTATGCCATTGGCACATTTGAATATCGATTCCTGTTTGAAGAAAACTCGGCGCTGTATGTTTTTGTCGATCAGGGTTGGTATGAAAAAAAGAGTGCTACATCATTTGTTACAGATACTCCGATAGGCTTTGGCGCTGGTGTAAACTTTGAAACCAAAGCAGGCATCTTTACTTTTAATTATGCGTTGGGACAGCAATATGACAATCCTGTATTGGTGAGAAATGCGAAAGTAAGTTTTGGATTCAGGAATATCTTTTAGAAACAAGAAGAACGGTCTAGCCTGTTTGCAGCAAAACCGCAAAGTCAATTGTCATAATGAATTCATGCATGACAAATAGCTTTGTGTACTTCGTGCGAAATTCCTTCGTGGTACTTTGTGTTTTCAAGACCAGTCACGGGAAACCCGTATTCCGATATTTAGAGATTAATTTTCGAAAACACTATACCAACTAAAATCGATTTGAAAAGGCCGGCACAAATATTTACTGTCCTCGTGTTATTCGTATCGATGATTGGCAGCTACAAAAAAGAAGAGTGTGATAGAACATGCGCGGTTTCCTCATGCCAATTGAACACTGAAGATTGAAGCTGCCATTGTCCGGCAGGAAGCTCTGGCTTGAACCCTATTGATCGAACATTTACAATTTTGAGAACTTGTAGAGTTGATTCAAACCCGTATCATCTCTAACTTCCAGAAAATAAATTCCCGTATTGAAATTATTGATAGGTAAAACTGTAAAATGGTTGAGAGTTGTTTCCATCATCAATTTGCCAATTGAATCATAACATCGGGCAGTACCAAACTTTCCGGGAATGACCACAGTCAAATGCTCGACAGCAGGATTGGGGAAAATTCCAACTTCAGTTTGCGTGAGAAATGTGCACACTGATTTTGAAATACAATCTTCCTGTGTTCTAAGTTGAACACAATAAACGCCATTCTCAGAAATCGCTAAAGCGTTTGTCATTTCTAAATTCAGAATCAAACCGTCAAGAGTCCAAATAGGCGAACCTTCTCCTGTAACTTCAATAATTCCGTTCCCCACAGAAATGGATGCAACGGGGCTCGCATTAACAACAAACTCGCTTTGATATTCAGTCACACAAAGTGGATTTGAAGCAATGAATACCAAGCTCGAAACACCTGCAGCTACAGCAATCCAGTCAGCCGTCCTTTTCTCGCTTACTAAAAAATCATCATATATCCAGGAATAGTTAACGATGAACTGCCCAGTAGCCTGAGCCAGTGCAATTTCACCGGCACACAAAACAGAATCGGTTACAATCAAACCAGCTAACAGGTCACAATACAGAACAGTGCTCAATGATTCATTGGTATGAATCGGAGGGTTCAAATCAAAATAAATATTGGCACTATTGAAAAGTTCAGTGCCATGAGGAAGTCCATCTATCAATTTGACAGAATATCGCACATAACCTTTGCTCGCTTGTAAATCCGTAGCGGCAGCAAGGAGATTAATATTGTTCATTTCAAATTGAATAAACCCTTGGTCGGTAATAATATAATTCAATGAATCGGATGCAGATAAGAATTTGAATGAAGCGGGATCGAAACTACTGCCAAGTTGATCGGTAATTTTCACATTCATCGCGGCGGCATTACCAAGATTCTGAAAGTGAATCGTGTAAACCAGAGTATCACTATTTAAAATAAAAGCCTGTGTTGACCAACCTTTAGGTTCAACCTCTATACTATTAGGGTCGTAAGCACATTCTATGATTTGATCAAAATTATTATTAACTACTAAAGTTGAATTCTGATATGACATTCCAACATGAAATAACGAATCCATCATGCTGACACCCGGATGATGAATACTAAAATAAAAAATGGCAACGTCGCCGGGAAGCAGCGATTCAATATCCAGAATGATGGTATCACCAACCAGAGTTACACCATCGTAGGAGAACAATGGAAAAGTTGATTGATTGAAAGCAAGACGCAGTGTTCCATTCTCGATAGTATTACCGGTATTATGGACGTGAAAAACTGCTGAAAAACCAGTGAAGGCACAAGAAAATGATTGGGTAAAAACATCAAGTTGTACATCGGGATGCGTACCAACTGGAATAAATCCAAAGGTTAATGGTTCGTTTTGAATTAATCCTGTACTTAATTGATAAGTGGCCGAATCAGTGGTGAGCTGCCAGATGGATGTGTCAAACTGCGGCTGTATTAAACCATCCACTTCAGCCCCAATATAATAAAAGGTACCGTTTGCTGCGAACGTATAAGACAATGTGTTCGTTGCAACAGTAATTGGCATGTTGAAAATCTGATCCGTTCCATCCAATTGTCCATTTTCATCGAAGTCAATAAACGTGTAGCCATTCAGTTGGTTTACCTCTGGAAGAATGACCAACTTTTGCATCCATAATTGATAATACTTCTCATAGATAATTTGACTTTCAGTATTAGGTCCAAATGATACAAGCGCCAATGGATTTTCTTGCAACTGGAGAATGGCTCCTACTTCAAACCCCACTGAGGTCTGTTGCATCACAGCACGGCCAAAGATTCCAGGTATTGAATAATCCGTTAAGCCATCCTGGTTAAAATCGGCGAAGAAGGCGTTGTTTGGAATAGTCGGAATTGAAAATGCCATTTCAAATCCTATAGGATTTCCTAATGAAACAAAACAACCACCAATAGAGTTTCTCAAAAGTAAATCCGGCAACAGGTCGTCATTCCAAAAAATCTCCTTTAAGACAAAAGCATTGGCGAAATGAATATTCCATTGCGGCATGACAGTATATCCTGTTCCTTCAAGTAATCCATTGCGTATGAATCGGAGGCTCGACCCATCAGTACCAATGATATCGTTCACGCCATCCATGTCCAAATCCAAAATTGTATTGAGGAAAACATTTGGAATGGAACTAGCCGGTAGGTCAAAATAGCTGTTGAGAGAACTTAAACAAATCGTAGCATTTGCTTCACCTTCCGCATTAAAGGCCAAATCTATTCGTCCGTCCATATTCAGATCACCGATCTTACAACTGTTATTGAAAAAATTTTCAGGCACAACATATTCATTGAGTAAAAACGAATTGCCCTCATTGATATAGATGCGTGCAACATCATTATTCCTATTTGGGATTATGATCAAATCTATATCTCCATCACCATCTGCATCAATGGCAAAGAAGGAGGAGGATGAACTTCCATAACCTACAAGCACTGCTTCAGAAAACGAACTACCAAGATTTTTATAATAGGCAAGAGAACTATTGCTATAATTCCAAACAACTAATTCATCCAGACCGTCATTATCCAGATCGTGCATTTCAATTTTAGTTCCTGCACTATATGATTCGTCAAGTCTATGCACCGGATCCGATTCACTCAGAGAATTCTCCAACCAACCGACTAACCCTGAAGTAATACCATAAACAGGGAAATCCATTCTACCATCACCTGTGATATCATAACTAGCCTTACCCAGATAGTCATAGAAAAAATTTCCATGATCATAAACTAAACTACCGTCTTGCGAAAAACTATAGAACTGCCACTCATAAAATTCGTCAAGGATCAATGTTTCATTGTTTTCAGCACGGCAAATCAAATCAGGCTGACCGTCAGAGTTCCAATCCAAAATACCACCATAACCTAGGTTGCCTTGAGGCATTTCTGTTAATACTGCCGAATTGAATGAGTAACTTAAGATATCAATACCTATGAAAACTCTTAATGTATTGGTATTGGGTGAAGGATCCCATGGATCATCACCAGCGCTATTGCTAAACACCAAGTCAGGAATGTTGTCAGCGTTAATTTTTGCCAAGCCCACAAAGCCATAACCCAAACTGTTGAACAAAAACTGGGGGTTCCCAATTTGGCCATTGAATAGATTCTTATACCAATAGAGATGCGAGGCCGGGTAAGTCATCTTTAGAATATCCTCATGGCCATCTAAATCCATATCGTAAACACTGATTCCAACGCCATAATCACCACCCAATTCCTCGGAATAGATTTCGTTAAACTGATTACCGTTTTCGTTGAGTAATATCCTCAAATTATCGAGGTCATCAATGATGTATATTTCACTATCAACTGACCACCCCATTTCACTACCAACTGACCACCCTGTTTCACTGCCAACTGACCAGGCCCTTTCACAGCGAACTGACCAC
>JAYTOA010000101.1:0-3841 GCA_043748015.1 Flavobacteriales bacterium | reverse complement strand
ACAACCTTTCCTACAAATCATTTTTCTATCATCAGCACAAGCGTTCAGCTAAGAAGCATGACAACATTGGAGCTTTTCATGAAGTTCCTGTTTCTTTTCTTGTTCTTGAAGCGAAGCGAGGAATCTCCCTTGATACACGAATATCCTGCAGTCCCCCGTATTGTTGTCGCTTCGTTCATTCTTTCCGAATCCAGGAATCTCCTATTGCTAAAATTCGGGAGTAGTGTTTTGTTTGAAGTGTGAAATCCAATCATCCCTTCCCCTTCGCATGCCGCGTCTTTTTAGACTTTGTCGAAGTGTCCACGTATTTTGCCCCCTGCAACAAACTCGCGAAAAAATTCAGAAACAAACCGACGAATACAAACGTCAATGAGATCTGTGCAATGGCCAGCTCTTTTGCAAGCGAAGCTAACGGCGCAATATCACCATAGCCAACAGTTGCTGCAGTGACGAAACTGAAATAGATGGCGTCGACTCCGCCTTTGAGATCTCGGGTGAAAAATTCTGCTACACGCAGATCGTAGAAAGCATACATCAATGCAAAATCAAAAACGATTTCGAAGAAGTTCAGGAACAATAAGACCAATGATCGCTTCGGTTGCACATTTTCACGTGTTGCATCGGAAATAAAAATGAGCGCCGTCACATATACCAGTGTCTCTATCAAAAAGTAAAGGATGAGGTAAATAAACCAATCGTATTGTATCCATCCTTTCGACAAAGCGAGGAGGGGAACTATCAATTTTAAAATGACATAGATTTCTATTGCCAGCTTTCTCGCCGTACTTCCTGCGAAAAAAAGGAGATGCTTGATGTAAAGTCCAATTGATAAAAACTGAATCGTTGCAAGTAGTAACCGGATGATTCGTTCAATACCAAAATCGTGGTGGTCGTAATTTCTCCAGATTCTCAGTACTGTATAGACTTGATTCTTCAGCGCTGTCCTGTTGTGATGCGGCGAAACACTGTGCCCGAGTATGAGTTTGTACACACGCGACATAGGCTATGAAATAGTTTGGTTGATGCTGTGAAGGTATCAAACGACGCCTTCTACCTTGCCCAGTTTCTTCATGACATTGCTCATGATGAATTGAAACTGCTCTTCAATGGTGAGGTGTGTATTGTCTATCACCAATGCATCATCCGCTCTACGCAATGGATCATTGCTGCGGGTGCTGTCGTATTCATCACGCGAATTGAGGTTGCGAAATACATCTTCAAGCGATGCATCTACACCCATGCTTTTCAATTCTTCAAAGCGACGCTGAGCGCGTACTTTGTTATCCGCCGTCATGAAAATTTTCAATTCTGCCTCAGGAAGTACAACGGTTCCAATGTCGCGACCGTCCATGACGATTCCTTTTTGCTCGGCAATTCTCTTTTGAAGTCGAACCAATTTGTTGCGCACTTCTTTCACGTTGGAAACCGGCGACACATGATTACTTACTTGTAGTGAACGAATTTCTCTCTCTACATTTTGTCCGTTGAGAAAGGTCTCGTATTGCTGGGTATCCGTATTGTATTTGAAATTGATCATCACCATGTCGAGTGAACTAATCAGTCCATCTTCATTCAATGCGCCATCAGGTAAAATATATCCGTGTTGCAAAGCATAGAGCGTCATGGCGCGGTACATCGCCCCGCTGTCTATGTAGACATAGTTGAGCTCTTTGGCAATACCTTTTGCGATGGTACTCTTTCCGCAAGAAGAATAACCGTCTATGGCAATATTGATTTTAGGCTTCACAGGACATGGGGTTTGCCGCGAATGTAAAGGGAAAATATGGAAATCAAAGCAATTCAGGGCAAGTTTCTGCTTTCCTGTTTCACGATGAATGCCTTGATTCGCTTGAATTATTGATGATGAACAGACTGTTTTTTTTGCTGTGCAGAATATTGAGCAGCCTTGCAATCGACCAATTCGCTTGACTTTACTTCATCAATCTCTCTTTCAGTTCACTCAATCCTTCACTCGCACCCATTGGAATGGCAATCATGTTGCGCAGGTTTCGCACATCCGGAATCTGTGGATCGATCACATATTTCGGACAATCATAGGGCGAATAGCCAACAAGTCCTGCGGCAGGATAAACCTGCATCGACGTTCCAACAATGACTACAAAGTCGGCTTCGGAAACAATTGCCGCTGCCGGTTCTATCATCGGCACTGCTTCTCCGAACCACACTATGAATGGCCGTAATTGAGTTCCCAACGGACATAATTCACCCATTTTCAATTCCCAACCATCTATGGCAAATATCATGTCCGCATTTGCACTGCTTCGCGACTTCACGATTTCGCCATGCAGATGCAGCACGTTTTTGCTTCCTGCGCGCTCATGCAGGTTGTCGATGTTCTGCGTGATGATCTGCACGTCATAATCTGACTGCAGTTCAGCGAGAATTTCATGTCCGCGGTTGGGCTTTACTTCCAGTATTTTCTTACGACGTTGATTGTAAAAGTCCTGCACCAATTGCGGATTGGCATGCCAGCCTTCGGGTGTTGCTACATCTTCAATACGATAATTTTCCCAGAGTCCGTCGTTGCCACGAAAAGTGGGAATGCCGCTTTCTGCCGACATTCCGGCGCCTGTGAGTACGACGAGTTTCTTCATTTTATTTTTTAACTTGTAAGGCAAGTTATGAAAATCAATCTCGATTGACTGCCTTTGTGTATAGGCTCAACATGACGAAGCAATGATATATCTTCGCCGCCAATGTCACAATTTTCAGCACTTCTTGCTAAGGAAATAAAACTGGAATTGCGCCAGAAGCATACGCTGGCGGGCATTGTCATGTATGTGCTGGCGACGGTTTTTGTGTGCTATCTCTCTTTTGAAAAAATAGATTCTACTAAGACTTGGGGTGCGTTGCTTTGGATCACGGGCGTCTTTACAGCTTTCAATGCTATGGCAAAAACGTTTCTGAATGAAGGTCATGGAACACAACTCTATTTATATACGCTTGCTGATCCGCGCTATATCATTCTGGCCAAAGCACTTTACAATGCCATGCTGATTGCTTCATTGAATATGATCAGCGTGCTTTTTTTCATGCTGTTCTTTGGTGGCGATGTGCTCGCATCAGTTGATTTTTATCAGTTTTTCCTGGGACTTTTTCTAGGAAGTACCGGGCTCGGATTGTCGTTAACGTTTGTTGCCGCCATCGCTTTCAAATCCGGAACGGGCGTCGGACTCATGGCTATTCTTGGTTTTCCGATCATTGTCCCCCTGCTAATTACTATGGTTAGACACACCACCGCGGCACTCGAAGGAATGTCATATCTGCAGAATAGTTTGAATCTTATCGTCCTTTTGGTACTGAATATCGTTGCGCTCGTGCTTGCTTACATCCTGTTCCCGTACCTTTGGCGGGAATAAAATGCGACATCGTTGCAACCATCCACCACAGGCCTTATGGCTATCAATGGTTTCAGCAATTGAGGAAAATGTAGAATGAAATCCTGGTTGAAATTTCTTTGTATTGGTCTCCTGATTTATGCAGCGGTTTTTTCGCTCGTTCATCCTATGACACCCGGAGGTTTGGAAGTGAGCGCAACGCAGCTTCACCCGGGAAGAAATGATTTCACCTTTACGGGATATGGTACTCATTTCGCAGACCAGCAAGCGTCGTTGAAAGTATTTGTAACCAGCGATACTTCGGGCGTTTACTGCGCTGATATTCTTCAGGTAGTCAGCAACTCTTCAGTGATTGTGAGCGTATTTCTTCCGGATACAGTTTCTTCCAAAAGCTTTTCTTTTTACGCCAACGATGATGTCGATGGTACAATCACAGTGCAATCGCCTGTGAGCAGCGAAGGTTTTTATTTCGCGCCGGGAAC
>JAYTOA010000100.1:0-18001 GCA_043748015.1 Flavobacteriales bacterium | reverse complement strand
AACGCAGGATAAGTTCCCGTTCTTTAATAAAAGACAACGATTTGGCATTCACAGGTCCTAAAGACTAAATTTGATCTATCTAAACAATGGACACAATGAAACATCTACTCATTTTCGCAATCGCACTTTTTCTTTCCGGATCTATTGCATCACAGATAGACGTTGGCGGCAAAATAAAAAACAAGGTCAATCAACGCATTGACCAAAAGACCGATCAAGCCATAGATAAGACACTTAACGAAACAGAAGAAGGTGTGAAAGATGCTGCAAAAGGGGATAAAAAATCAGCCAAGGAAAAAGACAAAAAAGCAGGAGACAAAGCGGACAATACCGGGGAAACAAACAAAGATTCGAAAGACGCTTCCGGTAATACATCCACGGAAAAACCTTCATTGAAAACATATGGAAAATTCGATTTTGTTCCCGGTGAACGTGTTATTGTTGAAGATAATTTTTCCCAGGTTGCGGTCGGTGATTTTCCTGTAGAATGGAATACGAATAGCAGCGGCGAGATTGTGAATGTGGATGAAAAAGAAGGAAAGTGGTTAATGATCACTAAAGAAGGTGTGTTCATTCCCGACTACATCACAGATCTCCCGGAAAATTTCACAATGCAATTTGATGTGATGTGCAACGAAGGATTTAGTTTTTATTCATCAGCTTTGACGTTCACATTCGCTCCCGTAACTAACAGGGCCAAACTGGGCGATTTTGGAAAATTCTCACATCCGGCATTTGGCGTACGCGTGGGTGTTCACCCGAAGGATGCAGGTGGTTCGCAGGGCACGGCACTTATTCGCACATGGGATGCATCCGGTGCTGATCTTGTGAATAATGACGTAAAAACTTTACAGTTTCATGAACACACTAAAAATCATGCGCACGTTTCAATCTGGAGACAAAAACAAAGACTTCGCGTATATATCAATGAAGAAAAAGTATTTGACATTCCACGTGCTTTTGATGCGACAGGAAAATACAATACGATGATCATGGAATGTGGTGGAATGCATCAGGACCAAGACAGATTTTTGCTAAGCAATATTCGGATGGCAGTGGGCGCGCCCGACACACGCAGCAAGCTCATCACCGAAGGAAAATTTGTAACACATGGAATTCTTTTCGATAGCGGAAGTGATAAGATCAAAGCAGAATCATATGGCGCATTGAAAGACATTGCCACAGTACTTTCCGAAAACGCAACAGTAAAAGTCAAAATTATTGGTCACACAGACAGTGATGGTGATGACACTTCCAATCTTGAGCTTTCAAAAAAGCGCTCGGTTGCAGTCAAAGAAGCACTCACGAAAGAATTTGCAATCGATGCATCGCGCATGGAAACGGATGGCAAAGGTGAGAGTCAGCCAACAGACAAGAATGATACTTCAGCCGGGAAAGCGAATAATCGAAGAGTGGAATTTGTGAAAACAGGCGGTTAGGAATTAGGGTTTATAGATGGTGGAATGCGCTTAGAGATTTGTTAGCGCCGTCGCAAAACAAAAATCGCAACTGAGGATTAGAGGCGCGTTTTTCACCTATGCACAAATCATCTTTTCACCAGCTCATCCAATTTTTATTTCCTCACGGCCGTCTGCGTGTAATGCAAACCGGCTCTTATCGCGCGGGTGCACTTGATCGTATTTCGGCCAAGGCCATCCACCGAATTGCGTTGCGTGGTAATCTTCAAAAGCCTGATTAATTTCTTCTTTCGTGTTCATTACAAACGGACCGTATTGCATTACTTGTTCGCCGATAGGTTTGCCCTGCAAAACAAGAATACTCACATCATGTTTTTCTGCGTGAATCTCGATGTCGAATTCAGGACGCAATTCTACTGCACAATACTTGGTGATTTCCTTTCCTGCGATATTCACTGCTTCGCCTTCATAGAAATAAATACTTCTGTTGATGCCAACTGAAGCTTTTGGCAAAGTCCAGGTTGCTCCGGCTTGCATCTTGATATTCCACACCGCTACTTCATTGATTGGATCGGCCGCCCACGAATCAGGCGGAGGTGAGGCTGCGACAACGTCGTTGAGTTTACCGGCTATCACTTCAACGTTCGTGGTGAGTCCGTTCCTGTCGGTGTATTTCGCATTTGGAATTACATCGCGCCACAACATTTTGAAGTGAGGTTCCACCATTTTATTCTTCTTCGGAAGGTTGAGCCAAATCTGAAAAAGCTCCATTGGGTTTTCCTTTTCCATACTCATCAAGGGAAACATTTCAGAATGCTGAACACCTTTGCCTGCTGTCATCCATTGCACATCACCGTCGCCGTATCGCCCTGCGGCACCAAGAGAATCTGCATGATCGACGAGACCCTTTCTTACTACAGTAATTGTTTCAAAGCCGCGGTGTGGATGTCCGGGAAAACCCGGAACTACTTTTCCATGATACATTCTGAATCCATCTTTGATAATGAAATCATCACCGAGATGGCGTCCTGCCATAGAAGCATCCGGTCCCATATGTTCGTTTCCTTTTGGAAAAAAATCTTCGTGGTGAACACAGAACAAAAAGGGATCCGCAGTTTCCCATGTGAAACCGAGCGGTTTGGAATTGATGATGGGGTCCATTGGTTGTGATGGTAATTGATTGTCCTTGTTTGAGGCGCTGGATAAATTCACGAAAGGCGCGGCTATGGCACCGGTGACAGCAAGTGTCATCCGTGACAGAAAATTTCTTCGGGGAAGTTTGTCGCTCATAGGAAATGATTATTAGCTGAAATATTGCCTTCGTTTTAATCGTGCTTCAACATGAAGTAAAGCTATACATAATTACGAACGTGTTCGCATCCGGTTCATTGATCTTGGTAAAGAATCTGAGCTCAATCATTCATTAAAGTGAAACAATTCATCTCGAGTTCTGCAATCAAGAAAATTCACGTCGATTCCATATTTACAAGTTTTTGCAAATATGGAATTGGATAAAAGTGCAATTTCGAGATGAATAATTATGATTGGTCTCTGTACTTCTAGCTCGCAAATGTTTTTGAGATCAATCATCCGATATTGGAAATGACAATTATTTTGAACAATAAAAAACCCCGTTGCCGGGGTTTTCATTTCAATATTTTTCAGAGGAAATTATCCTTTGAGTGCCTCCGCTCCCGCAACAATCTCCAGAATTTCACCTGTGATAGCAGCCTGGCGCGCTTTGTTGTAATTCAATTTCAATTCTTTCACAAGATCACCTGCGTTGTCAGTCGCTTTATGCATGGCGGTCATACGTGCGCCATGTTCAGATGCGTTTGAATCGAGCAACGCTTTGAAGAGTTGCACTTTCAAAGTACGTGGAATTAATTCTTCGATAATCTGTGCCTTCTGCGGTTCGAAAATATAATCTGTTTGAACAGATTTTCCTGCGATCTGCGTAGGCTTCACAGGCAAGAATTGCTCAGCTACCATGATCTGTGCGGCAGCATTTTTAAACTTGTTGTAAACAAGAATTACATTATCGTATTTACCTGCTACATATTGCTTCATGATTTCAAGAGCAATCACAGAAGCATTTTCGAAATTCAATTTATCAAATACATTGAAAGGCGTTTCAGAAAAACCTTCCGTCGTGTGATAACCTGTTTTCTTGTAGCTGTCAAATGCCTTCTTACCTAAAGAAAGAATCTTCACATTCTTTCCTTTCAACTCTCCGTTCAAAAGGATTTTGATTTCCTTCAATACGTTGTTGTTGAATCCACCGCAAAGCCCACGATTGGAAGTGATGGCAACCACCAACACATTCTTCACTTCACGCTGGGAACTGTATGCATTCTCAGAAGCGTCGAGACTAGAGCTGACGTTATTGAGAATTTCCTGCATCTTCTCGGCATACGGACGCATCGCTGTGATCTTGTCTTGCGCGCGCTTCAGTTTCGCAGCACTCACCAATTTCATAGCAGAAGTGATCTGCATGGTGCTGTTCACCGAAGTGATCCTGATTCGTATTTCTTTGAGGTTGGCCATTTATAATTAATAATTGCCTATTTGTATCTCGCAGATAGCTCAGCAGCAACTGCCTCGAGTGTCCCTGTGATTTTGTCGTCGATAGTTCCTTTGCCAAGAGCAGTCAACACATCTTTATGATTCTTATCGAGGAAAGCGAGGTATGCTTCTTCAAACTTCTTGACATCTTCAACCGGCACTTTCGAAAGAAGACCTTTTGTTCCAACATAAAGAATCGCTACTTGCTTCTCAACCGACATAGGTTGATTTTGTCCTTGCTTTAGGATCTCCACGTTTCGGCGACCTTTATCAAGTACAAATTTCGTAGCGTCGTCGAGGTCAGAACCGAACTTCGAGAAAGCTTCCAATTCGCGGAACTGGGCTTGATCGAGTTTCAATGTACCTGCCACCTTCTTCATCGATTTGATCTGAGCAGAACCACCCACACGGCTAACGCTGATACCTACGTTGATCGCTGGACGCACACCACTGTTGAAGAGATTCGTCTCAAGGAAAATCTGACCATCCGTGATCGAGATCACGTTGGTAGGAATGTATGCAGAAACGTCACCGGCTTGTGTTTCGATGATCGGCAACGCCGTCAAAGAACCACCACCTTTTACTTTTCCTATTAGAGAAGCAGGAAGATCATTCATGCTTTCAGCAACACTTTGTGTCTCGTTGATCTTTGCAGCGCGCTCGAGGAGACGGCTGTGGAGATAGAACACGTCACCCGGATATGCTTCACGTCCCGGTGGGCGACGAAGAAGAAGTGACACCTCACGATAAGCAACAGCCTGCTTAGAAAGATCATCATAAACGATCAAAGCCGGACGACCTGTATCGCGGAAAAACTCACCAATAGCGCAACCTGCGAAAGGCGCGTAGAACTGAAGAGGAGCAGGATCAGAAGCAGTAGCTGCAACGATCACAGTATAGGCAAGAGCACCAGCTTCATCCAACGTTTTCACGTTAGAAGCGATAGTAGAACCCTTTTGACCGATAGCTACATAAATGCAGAAAACCGGTTCACCTTTATCATAAAATTCTTTCTGGTTGATGATGGTGTCAATGGCAACAGTAGTCTTCCCTGTCTGACGGTCACCGATGATCAACTCACGCTGACCACGACCGATTGGAATCATCGCATCGATTGCTTTGATACCCGTTTGCAACGGCTCCTTTACCGGCTGGCGATAGATAACACCCGGAGCTTTGCGCTCGAGAGGCATTTCGAAAAGCTCGCCTTTCACAGGACCTTTACCATCGATGGTTTCACCGAGTGTATTCACAACACGACCGAGAAGACCTTCACCCACTTGAATAGATGCGATTCGTCCGGTGCGCTTTGCAATAGAACCTTCTTTCAGTCCGGTGCTTGCTCCAAGCAATACAGCACCGACGTTATCTTCCTCGAGGTTCAATACGATACCACGCACACCGGTTTCGAATTCGATCAGCTCACCCGATTGAACATTCGAAAGACCGTAGATACGCGCAATACCATCACCTACCTGGAGTATGGAACCGACTTCTTGTAATTCAGCTTCAGATTTAAATCCGGCGAGTTGCTCGCGCAAGATTCCGGAAATTTCTGCAGGTTTTATTTCTGACATTTTTTCTTTGTTTTGACTTCGACGTTTGTGTCTAAAAAATTGCCTATTGGCAAAAGTGTAAACCGCAATTTTCAGGTTGCAGTTTCACGAATATTATATTTCCTGAATGTAAGGGTTGAAAGAGAACTCACGCTTCAGTCCGGTTATCTGACTTGAAATTGCGCTGTCCACTTGCTGATCACCTACTTTCAATTTGAACCCACCGATTAAATCAGCGTCGACCTTTTCGGTCATTTCCACTGGTCCGCCGGCCATTTTCACAGCGAGTGCGACAATCTTCTTTCTACTGCTTTCATCAAGAGCAATCGCAGAGACAACACTTGCAGAAGTAATTCCGAGGTGTGCTCTCAGTTGATCGATAAAGCTCTGAACGATTTCGAAAAGCACATCCTCTCTTCCTTTTTTGGTAAGAAGAGATATGAATTCCATGGTCAGTTTGCTGATCTCCTTTTCAAAAAGGATCGTAAGAACAGCCGCTTTCTTATGGGCTTTTACCACGGGGCTACTGAGCATCAACTGAAGATCGCGGCTACCACCGAAAGTACGTGCGAGCATGTCCATATCCGCTTTCACGGCATCCAGTTGCCCTTTCTCGATACTGAGATCGAGAAGCGCTTTGGCGTAACGGCTTGCTATACGGATTTCACTCATAACTTAGTTCGAACTGATATCAGCGATCATTGATTCATTGAGAGCCTTTTGCTTTTCGGCATCAGAGAGTTTTTCTCTTGTGAGTTTCTCAGCGATTTCAACGCTAAGCGTCGCCACACGATTTTTCAACTCGATGATCGCCTCTCTCTTTCTGTTCTCGATTTCCTCGAGCGCAGCAGTGATTCTGCGGGTCACATCTTCCGTTGCCTTGTTGCGCGCATCCGCCACGATGGTATCCTTGAGCGCCTTTGCTTCACTCAAAATAATATCGCGCTCATCGCGTGCCTGACGAAGTAATTCTTCGTTACCGGCTTTCAACTTGGTCATTTCTTCTCTTGCGCGCACAGCTTCATTCAAAGCATCTTCGATACCCTGTGAACGCTCGTCAAGAGATTTCAGCATTGGCCCCCAGGCAAACTTTTTCAATAGAAAAAGCACCAGCAAAAAAGCTGTCGTCGCCCAGAAGACTGTTCCGATTGAAACGCTTAATAAACCATCCATTTTTTAAAATATTAAAAGGATTCTGCGAAGCCAAAAAGCGGACTTCACCAGCGCATTATTATGCGAAAACAACAAGCAGACAAACGATCACTGCGAAAAGAGCAACCCCTTCCACAAGAGCGGCAGCTACGATCATGTTCGCACGAAGATCACCTGAACTCTCAGGCTGGCGAGCCATAGCATCAAGTGCGTGAGCACCGATAAGACCCACACCGATACCGGCGCCAATTGCTGCAAGACCTGCACCGATACCGGCTAAACCAGCAGCCATCGTTGCTTCCAAAAACACTGTCAAAAATTCCATTTTATTTATTTGTTTGAATTTGTACTAATTAATTATATCAATGATGAGCTACTTCTTCATGGTGATGTTCTTGTGTAGCGTCGCTGAAATAAAGCGCAGTGAGCAACACGAAAACATATGCCTGAAGAAAAGCTACCAATAATTCAATAAAAAACATGAAGATCATGAATGCAATAGAGAAAATTCCTACACCATAACCGGCAAAGGCACTCTTTTCACCAAAGATCAATACCAGTGATGTGAATGCAAGAATGATGATGTGACCGGCGTTAATGTTCGCAGTCAATCGGATCATCAATACAGCCGGTTTGATGAAAAGACTTGCGATTTCGATTGGCACAAGAATAATCTTGATGGCAAAAGGAACACCCGGAGGCCAGAAAATGTGACCCCAGTAATGACTGTTTCCATTTACAGTAGTAATGATGAAAACGATGGTTGCAAGAACCAATGTGATGCTGAGCGTTCCGGTGATATTGAAACCACCGAGGAATGGAATCAAACCAAAAAGATTACAAGCCCAGATAAAGAAGAAAATCGTAAGCAGGAAAGGAAGAAATTTCGCTGCGCGCTTTTTTCCCAAAGAAGGAATAGCCACTTCATCTCTGATAAAGATCACCAACGGCTCCAGGAAATTCTGCAACCCCTTTGGCGCTTTTCCCTTGTTCTTGCGAGCCGAATTCGCTGCACGAATAAAGAAAAACATCACCAAACCTAGCATCAGAAACATTCCAAAGATCGACTTTGTAATAGAGAAATCCGTAACCGGCGTTCCATCAAAATGAGCTTCTTCAAACTTCGCTTCTTCTTGTTTGATGGCATCTACCATACCCACGTGAGTGCTGTCGATTACAACTTCCACTTCACCGTTGTGCATTTCAATGCTGTGCTCGTCATGCGTGACGTGCTCGCCATTGTTATGATCCATGTGACCTTCGTGGTCATGATGATCGTGATGAGCAGCCTTAGAAGGGTCAACCACATAAATTACTTCATGGTGAAGTGCGTATGTGTTGCCTGTCCTTGCACTGTAATAAGTCTTAGTCGGCTCGTGGTGTTCGTCATTGAAAACAGAGCTCATGAAAAAATCAAACCCTTTGTCAGTCTTCACAATACACGGTAGTGGTATAGAAAGGTGACCCACGAAATGTATCGAATGCCCATCAGAAATGTGATGAACAATCATCTCTCCGGCTTTGAATCCGCCTTCCTCTTTGGTGTCAGATGCTGAAACGATAGAAGGAGACAGGAGCAAAAGCAGTCCTGAAACAAGCATCAAAAAACTTCTGAATGCCTTTCTGTATGTGGATTTGAACGTAATTTTCATGAAGGATTTTTCCTCGAAATGCGCGGCAAAAGTAATGGCGTGTGTCTTATATACAAAACTCAAAGGCCATATTTTAGAAAGTTCTTTTTGAAGTCCGCTTTAGCAAAGGGTTTCGACCAAAAATTCATTGAGCATGCTACAATAAAAAATCTACTTGTTCTTACTTTCGCCAACCCAAAAACGAAACACCATGCATTTCGAATTATCCGAAGAACATAAATCCGTTCAACAAGCTGCGCGCGAATTCGCACAAAACGTATTGAAACCAGGCGTTATCGAAAGAGACGAGCACCAGAAATTTCCTGCCGAGGAGATTAAACAACTTGGTGAGTTAGGATTCATGGGCATGATGGTGAGTCCGAAATACGGCGGAAGCGGCATGGACACGCTGAGCTATGTGATTGCGATGGAAGAAATTTCCAAGATCGATGCATCTGTTTCTGTTTGCATGAGCGTGAACAATTCCCTTGTTTCATGGGGACTTGAAGCCTATGGCAGTGAAGAGCAAAAGCAAAAATTTCTCGTTCCACTTGCCAGCGGACAGAAGATTGGCGCATTTTGTTTGAGCGAGCCGGAAGCGGGAAGTGACGCTACATCGCAGCGGACAACTGCCATCGACATGGGAGATCATTATCTATTGAATGGAACGAAAAACTGGATCACCAACGGCAGCAGCGCTAGCACTTATCTGGTGATGGCGCAAACGGATGCTTCCAAAGCACATAAGGGAATCAACTGTCTCATAGTTGAGCGCGGCATGCCGGGCTTCATAGTTGGAGCGAAAGAAAACAAGTTGGGAATACGTGGAAGTGATACCCACACGTTGATGTTCCAGGATGTGAAAGTGCCGAAAGAAAACCGCATCGGCGAAGACGGCTTCGGATTCAAGTTCGCGATGAAGACATTGAGTGGTGGTCGTATCGGTATTGCATCACAAGCATTGGGAATTGCTGCCGGCGCATACGAACTGGCGCTTGCTTATTCCAAAGAGCGCAAAGCTTTCGGAAAAGAAATTTCACAACACCAGGCGATTGCATTCAAACTAGCCGACATGGCAACAGATATTGAAGCGGCGCGACTACTCGTTTATAAAGCAGCGTGGTTGAAAGACCAACATTTGAATTACGACCAGGCAAGTGCTATTGCGAAATTGTTCGCATCAACAATCGCGATGAAACACACTGTTGAAGCCGTTCAGATTCACGGCGGATATGGCTACGTGAAAGAATACCACGTCGAGCGTTTGATGCGCGATGCGAAGATTACACAGATCTATGAAGGCACGAGTGAAGTGCAGAAGATTGTGATCTCGCGGAATGTGTTGGCTGGGTAGTTTCACGCTGAGTGACATGTTTTTTCACGCAGATTTCAGAGAAGGAATTTCGGAAAGCACGGAATTTTTTCGTGATGCTGTTCTTTCAAAGAGCTCAAGGCTTATTTGATTGTTCGGGTTTTTTGTAGACCCAATCGCAATTGAAAATATCATGATATGAATAGAAGACATACTCTCTTGTGGTGATATAAACTTGATCGCACCAAGGAACATTTCTTCTCATTTCCAGAATTAAGGAATTACCAAATGCTCGCCCGGAGTATTGTTCTGAGAAAATATTCAATGGTAAATTACCAAAAGCAATAGTAGAATCTTTTTGCAGAATCATCTGTTTGATTCGCGTGTCTATATACGGTTGATATTTATAATTCGTCGCTTGTCGCGTTAAAGAAAGAAGTGCTTTTTCTCGAATGTTTTGTTCATCCCGACATGCGCCGATGTTGAGAGCAATTCCTGTACTATCCGAAAAAAAAGTCAGGCAAGCCAGGAAGATATTTGATGTCATATCGATAGGAACAACATCACCTTGTCCGCAAGGTTCGCCGGTCGTCACCGTGCCTCTTGCAACCTTCACATATTGGGCACATGACAATTCAGTCGAATTGGCAACTCCGCTAATGACGTCGAGTCCATTGTCGTAGATGTAAATTCCATCAGTGCGCAATAGAGATTTCTGTTGCCCGAATATGTAAGACGAACATATTACGAGCAGCGTAAATAGCAAGGTTTTCATAGACTAAATTTAAGAGAATAATTCAACCGGTTTGATTCTATTAAAGACAAAACGCCAAAATTCAATTTACGGCTATTGAAGAAAGTTTATGGTAATTCATGGATCGCAAAACGTTCGAATAGCTCAAAAAACTTTACCAATCGTAACTTGGTCGCCGGTAATTTTTGATTGAAAACCAATTGAAGAGCCGAATAAAAATCATGACTTTCAAAAATCTCAATATCAATGCATCATTGCTGAACGCCTTGGACGACATGGGTTTCAGTGAAGCCACAGTTATTCAGGAGAAGGCATTTGCGCCAGTTCTTGCAGGAAAAGATGTGTTGGGAATTGCCCAAACCGGAACAGGAAAAACATTCGCCTACCTCATTCCATTGATTCAACAATGGAAATTTTCGAAGAAAAAAACAACCGAGATTTTGGTGCTGGTGCCAACGCGAGAATTGGTAGTGCAGGTGGTGGATGAGTTTGAAAAAATAGCGAAGTACACGAGTTTGAAAGCGGCAGGAGCTTATGGCGGCACCAATATTAAAACACAGATTTTAGCTATATCACAAGGCGTGGATGTCGTAGTTGCAACACCGGGAAGATTGCTCGATCTGATGTTGCACGGCACCATTACCGCATCGCACATCAAGAAACTGGTGATCGATGAAGTGGATGAAATGTTGAATCTCGGATTCCGCACACAGCTGACAACCTTGCTCGATCTCTTGCCGGTGCGCAGACAAACGTTGATGTTTTCTGCGACGATCAATTCGGATATTGATCTGTTGATTGAAAACAGTTCGAATATTCCTGTGAGAATTGAAGTAGAAATTTCAGGTACACCACTCACGAATATCGAACAAGTGGCATACGATGTTCAGAATCTCAATACGAAGATCAACTTCCTTGAACACTTGTTGTCGACGGATGAGAGCATGACGAAAGTGCTGGTATTCGCGGGAAGCAAGCGCATGGCCGACAACTTGAATGCAAAACTGGAATACGCATTTCCCGAGCAACTGGCGGTTATTCACTCCAACAAAACGCAAAATAAGCGACTCAAAACTGTTGAAGAATTTGAGCGCGGTGCATGCCGCATTTTGATCGCGAGTGATCTCATAGCGCGTGGACTTGATGTAACGGAGATCACACATGTCATCAACATGGATGTTCCGGAAGTTCCGGAAAACTACATGCACAGAATTGGTCGCACAGGACGAGCAGAGAAAAAAGGCAAGGCCATCACGATGATTGCGCCATCTGAAAAAGAAGATCAGGAGAAAATAGAAGCGTTGATGGGGATGAAAATTCCCATGGCAGAAATGCCCGAGGAAGTGGAAATTTCCAACGTGCTCACACCTGAAGAAGAATTGACGCCGGGGATGAAATTCATTGAAGTGAGGCGCAAAAAAGATCCTGAGAAAGGAGATTCATTTCACGAGAAAAAAGAGAAGAACAAAAAAGTTCCGATCAAAGTCACGCACATAGACAAGAAGAAATTGAAATACGGCAAGAGTTACGGAACAACACACAACAGGAAAAAGAAAAGTTGAAATTCTGTTGTTCCAATTTCCAAAAATACTCTTGAGAATGAAGCGATCGATACTGGTTTTGTTATTGATCAATTTTTCAAACTCTTCTTACTGTCAAAACATAGATATCGAACTACTGCGCAGCATCAATTTGCATCGCAATACGCAATTAGATCCAACATTTCGATTCATCACCAACACTGCGTCACCTGTGAGTTTTGGAGCGCCGGTCATCATCTATGGAATCGGTTTGATTCAAAAAAATCCCGAGCTAAAAACCAAAGGTCTCTATATAGGTGCGAGCTTGATGACTGCATCTATTTTAGCCACATCCACAAAATATATAGTGAACCGTGATCGACCATTTGTCACCTATCCCGACATTCAAAAAGAAACCAACGCGGGAAGTCCTTCGTTTCCATCCGGACATACATCCGTTGCATTTTCCAACGCCACTTCGCTGAGTATTGCATTCCCTAGATGGTATGTCATCGTGCCTTCTTATTTATGGGCCTCAGCAGTTGCGTATTCGCGCATTGATCTCGGTGTTCACTATCCAAGTGATGTGTTGGGAGGAATGATTATCGGAAGTGGCTCAGCCATTCTTTGTAATTACTTAAATGAATGTCTTCAGAAAAAAACTTCAGGAAAAGTCATTCTTGATTTTTATTAAAAACAAAGTGATAAATAGAAGAGGCCACCCATAAGGGCAGCCTCTTCTCACTTCTAACCACCATACCACTATTATCTCCTTATGAAAGAGACAATGCTTGAATCATTTGAACTTGATATAAATCGAATCTGATAGCAACCAGCCGGCAACTCGTTTACATCAATGCTATTGCTGATTTGAGTGAATGAACCTGACTTCACAGCGGTTCCAGTCATGCTATTTAATTTCAAATTGCTTCAATGATTAGTTTTTTCGCGCATCCAAATTCTCAGCGATAATATCAGCAACATTCACCAATGCATTTTTGATTATCACACCATTGACCGTAATCGTTACAATGATGTTTTCACCCTGCATCGTTGAAATAGATTGACCGTTTTGCAAATCAGTAACAAGAGCATTTGCCACTACTCGGTGATATAATAATATTTGAGCCAATTGCCCTGTTGTAACAGCCAATAATTGATTCAAAACTGATGTAGGCTAAGTAACGAAAGCCGCATCTGACGGAGTGAAAACCGTGAATGGATCGGCACCGCTTAAGTCATCAGCAAGACCAGCAGCAATCAATGCAGTTTCCAAAGTTGTTTGATCAGGACTGTTGACGATGATATCGACAACTGCCCGGGCTTGCATTTGAATATTCACAAAAACTGCGAGCAAGAGGTAAGAAGACTTTTCATTTTGCATTATTTATTTGTGTTATTCGTTAATCAAAAAAGAAAGGGCGTGGTTCAGTCGGGAGGTAATAAAAATTCTCCGAAATATCCCAAACAGGCGTTACACGAAGTACACAGGAAGTAAGAAAATGCGAAAAATTCCGGATAAATAACTTCTGATGGAAGCGGCTAAAGCGTAGGACTTCCTTTGACGTCTTCCTTTGGTTTTGCAAAGGCGAGCAAAACCATGAGAAAAAGAGCGCCATAAGTGACGATCTTAAAATGATTGTAGTACGCAGTGTATGCGCCAAACAACAAATTCAAATTGAAGGCTAGAAAAACGAAGACCATGAAAAGCATCATCCTCCGATGCTTTTTTCCTTCAGCATTCTCACGAAGCATCCAGAGAATCATCCAGGCCAATGCCGGAAGACACATTAGAAAAGCATAGTGTTGTTGATGCGGAAAAATCAATGGTACAACAAGCAGTAAATAACTTATCTCCCACCAGGTTTTCTCTTTTGATGGAAAAGATTTGAATGGCCAGGTGCGCAAAAACCAAAGCGTGAATCCCACAAGCAACAGCCTCACAATATTGATGAGTAAAAACAATTGCTCTAACGAAAGATTACCCACGTTTCGTTGGATGTGAAGACCGTGCAATTCATTCAGATCCTTTATAAAAAGTGTTGCCAACAGAGTAGTAAGTCCGTGAAAACTTGTTTCTTCAATATCCAATAAATGCCTTTGCTGCATAGGATTGATGAGATTAAACCATTCACCCAAGAGAAAATGATTGTGCTCGACACCTATCCAAAGAGAAGGCAATTCGTAAAGGACAAACAATCCAGCCATGGCATAGAAAACTGTTTTCCATTCACGACGATATAAAAAATAAGGAATCAAAACGATTGGCAAAAGTTTGATGTTGATAGCAAGTGCAAGTAGCAAAGCACCAACAAGTGCTTTCTTGTTGAATATGCAATAGACAGATTCCAGCGAGAGATAAAGCATCACGATTGTCATTTGACAGAGGTGAAGATTGTCACGCAGAAAGCGCAGGCATAAAATGAAGAGAAGAAATCCCAAAAGTGTTTTCAACTCGGGTTTCCATTCCTCCTTCCATAAAAAGTGATAACAAATTTTCCAGATTCGCATTAATAAGATCACGTTCAACGCGATCCACAAAAACTTTGATTCACTAGAGGAAAGCTCTGCAAGCGGCCTTATCAAAATAGCGAAGAAAACACTGTAGTAGTAATGATATCCGTCGAAATATGTCTGAGTGTAAATGTTGACGCCATTGAACAGATCGACCGCTGCGGCCAAAAAAATATCAAAATCATTTCTCGATGAAAGTGATTCGATATGCATGAAAACAATCACGACAACAGCAAAAAGCAATCGCACCCATTTTCTGGACCAAGCATCGTGAAGAACACCGGCAAATGAGCGATTCATAATTGCGAATCTAATACTACTCTATTCTCCTCACTTCATTTCCAAGTTCAGTTGAACACTAAGGTGTTCAAAGATGAGTGCTTCAGGATCGCACCACGCCTGACCAGACAATTATTTTCGCTACAAGCAGTAAAACCAATTCATTGTATAAAAAAATCATTCAGATCGGGTTGATCATAGCGGGACTCGCCGTTATCATTTATGTGTACATCAATTTTTCCGGTGAAGAAAAAGGATACGCAAATCCGCTGAGTGCTATTCCAGGAAATGTAGCCAGCGTGCTCGAGGTCAAAAACTTCGACACTTTTTCCCATTACAGATCATTTCTTGAAACGGCCGCAGAATATAAAAATGAACTTGCAAGAATTTCCTTTAACCCGGCGGGAGAATGGCCGGCAATATTGAATTCTATCGATTCGCTTCGCACAAAATCCGTGGACTGGCAAACAGCGCTAAGTCACAGTTCAGTCTACTTGTCGTGTATGGAACAAGGTCGCGCCGATGCGTGGATTTGTGTCATAGGATTGCGGATAGGATCAACTTCCGGTGAGGCACAAAAACTTATGTCAGCATGGATGCCACACGCCGGAGAGCGTGATTTCAAAGGAGTAAAAATTCGTCAATTTGGCCAATGGAGTTATGCAGAAGTGAATGATTGTCTCATCATTACAAGATCTGGATCACTGATAGAAGACGTGATCATTCGCAGTGAGAAAAAAGAAGTGATACAACGCGATGAAAATTTCGCGGTCATCAAAGAACTCGTTAGCGCAGATGTTCCGTTGCATTTCTATTTCAAGATAAACGAAGTGAACTGGATGCAATTGGATCCAACGTTTACGAAAAACAAAAACGTTGCAGGATCGGATGTTGCAACGCTCAGTGGATATTGTACTCTTGATCCAACACTTCATCATTCCTTTGGTGTAACCGGTGAAGGCAGAAAAATGAAAATTCAGGATGCGCTTCCTTCCAACACTGCTATACTCGACGTACTTCTTTATCCTGATCTTGAAAGTGGATGGCGCATTCAAAATGAATTTCATGCAGGAACCAACGCGGGAAATTATTGGAGCCGTGCATGGCAAGACTTCGGTGATAGTTGTCAATGCGATCTCAACGACGCATTGCTTTCATGGCGTTCAGGTGAATGGGGCAATGCGGTGATAGCATTGAACGATAGCGCAACAGTTTCCGTCGCCTTCTTCGGTATGCAAGACAGCATAGATGTAATTGAAAAAATCCGACCGGTATTGAAAGAACAAAGTATCACTACAGATGCCATCTATCAATTGCTATATCCACAACTATTCGAGCGCAATCAGCAACAATCTATACTTGTAGAAGCTAACTTCATAGCACAGGTAAACGAATTTGTTTTTGTGGCCGGCAAACGAAGTGATCTGCAGCAGGTAATAAATGTGGCGAATACGTTGGGACAAAATGAAAAATTCCAGCAAGCAAATTCACACGTTAGCAACAATACCGGACGTTACATTTATCAAAGTGCCTATTACACTTCACCATTGCCAACTCTTCTCATCAATATGCTCGGAGGATTCGAATACGTTTCCACACGCATTGAATCGATGAAGGACAATAAGTTTCTTGTTTCGGTGGATATTCCTTATGTAAATAAATTCTCAGAAACAACGACAGCAACCGTTGAAGAAAAACCTGAGCCGAAACCTGTTGAAGTTGGGAATACATTGCGCGGTCCGTGGACGGTAATCAATCACAGCACGAAGGAAAAAGAGCAAGTATTACAAAATGAGAAACTTGAAATTTGTTTGATAGCAAAAAGCGGCGAAATGCTTTGGTGCAAACCATTGGAAAGTGAAATTCTCGGTGATGTAGTTCAAATCGACGCTTTGAAAAATGGCAAGTTGCAGATTGCTTTCACGACGCAGAAAGGATTGCACATCATGGACAGAAACGGCAACGAATTGAAAGGATTTCCGATACTTCCAAAACCTCCGATTACTTCACCGTTGCATATTGCGGATTACGACAACAACAAAAAATACCGATTGCTTTTTTGTGCCGGCGATGATTGGATCAACAACTATTCAGTGGATGGAACAAAAACCGAAGGTTGGAAATACAAAGGCAATGGCATCATTACCTGGATTGATGATTTCAAAATTGGCGGCGACGATTATCTGATGACGGTGAGTCCTACTGGAAAAATGGAATTTCTGAAACGTACAGGCGACGTGCGCTACAGCACCGAAGTCGTACTGACAGATTACAATGGAGGCAAGTGCGAAGTTTCACCCGGTTCAAATATTGAAGAGACAAAAATCACGTACACAACTAGAAGTGGCGAGAAGAAAACTGTTTCGGTAGGGAAGTGAGAAGGAGAATTGCAACAACGATGCATAGGTTGATCATTTAGTTGGGGTTTGTTTGTTGCTATCCGCGCTTCAATCAGAGGCAACACCATAGAAATGGTTTGGTTCGTTGGTGTTTGATTTGTTGTTGTACGCACTTCATTCAGAGGTCAAACCGTTGAAGTGGAGAGGGTCGTTCGGATTTTGTTTGTTGTTGTCCGCATTTTATTCAGAGACAAACACCATCAACTTCTCAACCTACAATGTCACCTATAAAAATATTTAGGTCTGCGGCCAAAGCCATACGGCGACCTTTTGCACTGACCTCAAATTTGCCTCTTGATTTATTTCAAGGACAAATCTTCAATAAACCACCGAATCACCACTTGAACGAAGGGGTGTTTATGAGATGCCTTATTAGGAGTTATTCCTTCACCAATTTCACACTATCCATCCATGCATTCCCACTCACCCAATGCACCGTATATATTCCAATTGCAAGTTTTGAAACATCCATTTCAATTATATTAATTGATTGCCCGAAAGAGAGAACCTTTTGACGAATAACTTCTATTCCAGTCATATCAATAACAACCAATTCATTTTCCATTGGTGGCGCATAATCCGAAGGGAAATTGAAAGCGATTTTTGCCGATGCATTTGTTGGATTCGGATATAAACTCATCGTGTTTTGGAGGCCAACTATAATTTCAGAAACGCCAACAGCTTGGCATCCAGGTTCAAGGCAACCGAGTGAATCCACTTTGAAAAGCCATGGGGTCAGCAAGTGCGGGTTGGGGTCCGAGTCTTGTTGGTCAATGTACCCACAAAATACAAATCCACCATCTGGCATAGATTTAGAATCAAGTAAAAAATGTCTTGCAGGGATTGTCGTGACTGATTCAGGAAAATTGTTGTAGTAGCTGTATTTCCTAAACCATAAACT
>JAYTOA010000099.1:0-33321 GCA_043748015.1 Flavobacteriales bacterium | reverse complement strand
TATGGATCTCAACTGAATCTTGCGCAGCCATTCACTTTGAAAATTCTTCGCAATTTTTCAATGGAAAATGTTGTCCAACAGATCAAATTCAAAACCCGGTTGTTAGATACTTGCATTGTTTAACTTAATTAGGGTACATACCCTGCTATTTTTGCACCCCTTGAAATTCGTATTAACTGTCATAAATATTTTTGCTGCTTTGGTGGTGTACAGCCAATTTGATGGAATTGCGCCAAAGTTATCCGAGCCATACAGCGATACAGTGTGGATCATCTCCGGAAAGAAGAGCCTGGACGTACATTTTCAAAAGCAAAAGCTGGATTTCACACTTGATACACGTCTAACATTGATTAGCAATACCACGGCGAAATTGGCAGGTTTGCGTTTCGGTATTGAGTATCGCCGGGTACATCGTTTTGGATTTGGCATTTATGGTCTAGGGAATGGCGTGCACATGTCATCACTGAAGGAAATCAATCCCGCAATCAATGATGCTGTATTGAATCTTTCTTATGCATCTGTTTTTTATGAACGCGTTCTCTACTTTCATAGGAAGTGGGAATGGTCCGCTACCATACATTTTGGAAAGGGTGAGATCAACGGTCTATATAGAACAGCTGAGAATCTACATTGGCAAACGCTGCCGTCGCGAACAGTGAATCCGTTTGAGATTTCCACCACAGGTTATTATCACCTTACATGGTGGTGCAGTCTGGGTGTAGGTTATGGATATCGCTATATGTCAAACACTCCTGCCGAAGTTCGGCCTGTTTACAACGCGCCTGTTGCAATCGCGCGTCTGAGGATCAAAGTTGGCCGACTGGTTAAAAGTATCTGGGATAAAGATGCACGGCTGGAGTATTAAACTTTTTCTTTTCCATTTTTACGATTCAATGTGATAAAAAAGCTTCTTTAATTTGGCCACATGAATATGGAAGAAGCAAAATCGCGCATCATTGAATTGACGAAGGAACTCAATGATCACAACCATAGATACTATGTGTTGAACGAACCTTCCATTTCAGATTATGATTTTGATTCACTTCTCAAAGAGCTCGAAAAACTGGAGAATGAATTTCCACAGTTGGCAGATGCGAATTCACCAACGAAAAGAGTAGGCGGTGATATTTCTGACAAATTTGAAAAGGTGAAGCACAAGCATCCAATGCTTTCACTCAGCAATACATACAGTGTTGAAGAGATAAAAGATTGGGAAGAGCGAGTGCACAAAGGTTTGAGTGCAGGAGAAGACCTTTTCTCTAAAAGTGAAGTCGTATATGTGATGGAGTTGAAGTACGACGGACTTGCTATTTCACTTTCTTACGAAGATGGAAAACTCATGCGTGGTGTCACGAGAGGTGATGGAGAAACCGGTGAAGAAATCACGGCGAATGTTCGTACGATAAAAACAATTCCACTTTCGCTTCGCGGAAAATTTCCAACGGAGTTTGAAATACGCGGCGAGATATTTTTACCCAAAGAAGAATTTGCTCGCATCAATAGTGAACGAGTTGAAGCCGGTGAAGAGGCTTATGCGAATCCACGCAACACTGCAGCCGGCACCCTCAAGCAACAAAACAGCTCTGAAGTAGCAAAGCGTGGACTCGATTGTTTTCTCTATTCAGTTTATGGTGATGAATTGCCGTACGACAATCACTTTGATGCGATCACACATGCTTCTGATTGGGGTTTTAAAACGCCTTCGAGCAAAATGCGTTACATAGAAAAAACCAATTCAATAGATGGCATTATGTCATTCATTGAGCATTGGGATAAGTCTCGACACAATCTTCCGTTCGAGATAGATGGCATCGTTATCAAGGTGAATGGATATGCACAACAGGAAGAATTGGGAATGACAGCGAAGAGTCCGCGTTGGGCGATTGCTTACAAATTCAAAGCGGAGACATTAAGTACTAGGTTGAATAAGATCACATATCAGGTTGGACGTACGGGTGCGATCACACCGGTTGCGAATCTGGAACCGATATTTCTTGCAGGCACAACAGTAAAGCGCGCATCGCTTCACAATGCAGATCAAATCGAAAAGCTCGACATAAGAGAAGGTGATATCGTGTTTGTCGAAAAGGGCGGAGAAATTATTCCGAAGGTTGTTGGCGTAGATGAGAGCAAGCGCACACCCGATTCTTTGCCAAATGTTTATATCACCCGATGTCCGCAATGCGATACAGAGCTCATACGCAATGAAGGCGAGGCACAGCATTATTGTCCGAATGAGAATGGCTGTCCACCGCAGATCAAAGGGCGCATGGAACATTTCATTTCTCGCAAGGCAATGAATATTGAAGGGATGGGAAGTGAGACTATCTCAGGATTATGGGACAAAGGTTTGCTGAAGAATGTTGCCGACATATATGATCTCACTTATGATCAACTCATAGGTATTGAATTCACCATCAGTGATGAATTCGGTGAAGATGTTCGCACTCGATCCATGCAAGAGAAGAGCGTGCAGAATTTATTGAGTGGAGTGGAAGCAAGCAAGCAGATCCCATTTGAGCGTGTTTTGTTTGCTTTGGGAATTCGTTTCGTTGGAGAAACGGTAGCGAAAAAACTCGCCAAACATTTTTCCAATATTGAAAATATTCGGTATGCCTCAAGTGAAGAACTGATTGCAGCGGAAGAAATAGGAGAGAAGATCGCTGCTAGTATTATTGAATGGTTCAGTGATGCACAGAATATTGAGATCATTGAAAGGCTTGCCAAATCAGGACTTCAATTCGCTTCAGAGCAAGTAGACATTTCACACCATACCATTAAGCTCGAAGGCAAAACATTTGTAGTAAGCGGCGTCTTTGCGAGTTTTTCCAGAGACAGTATTAAGGAAAGCATCGAGGCAAATGGCGGGAAAGTTTCTGGTTCGATTTCCAAGAAAACAAATTACTTGCTCGCCGGCGATAAGATGGGACCTGAAAAAAGGAAGAAGGCGGAAGAGCTTGGGGTGATTATTCTGAGTGAAGCAGAATATGAAAAAATGATTTCATGAATATTCAGTATCATGCATTAATGTTGTCTGATGTCCTCAAGTCGTCATGCTGAAATAGAAACAGTTCGTGCCACGTGGTACAGTATTGTCGGCAATACTGTTCTTGCTCTATTGAAATGGCTCACCGGATATTTTGGTAATTCGTATGCGCTGATTGCAGATGCCATAGAGTCAACAACAGATATTTTTTCATCACTGCTTGTTCTATTCGGACTGAAATACGCGCATCGCCCGGCAGATAAAAATCACCCTTACGGACATGGAAGAATAGAACCGCTGGTGACTTTTATTGTTGTCGGACTACTTGTGGCTTCTGCACTATGGATAGCACACGACGCCATTCTTAATATTCAGACTCCACATGCATTACCACGACCATATACATTGATAGTGTTAGCAGTCATTATTGTTTTCAAAGAAGTCTATTACCGGTTCATCAAAGAAAAAAGTATTGAGACCAACAGTACGTCACTCAAAGCCGACGCATGGCATCATCGCAGTGATGCCATCACTTCATTCGCTGCGTTTGTTGGCATTTCCATTGCGCTTTTGCTAGGTGATGGATTCGAAGCCGCTGATGATTATGCTGCATTGCTGGCGTCAGTTTTCATTCTTTACAACAGCTATCTCATCTTTCGGCCAGCTCTGGGAGAAATCATGGATGAAGATCTTCATCAAGAGCTGGTTGAGGAAATCAGGACAAAATCGTTTTTGACAACTGGCGTCATTAACACTGAAAAATGCCATGTCCGTAAAGTGGGTATGCGATACTTCGTGGATTTACATCTTATCGTCGACGGAAAAATCTCTGTTGGTGAAGGCCATGACATAGCACATCGACTGAAGGATAACTTACAAGCCAATATTCCGCACATAGCGGATGTATTGATACACGTTGAGCCGGCAGGAGAATAGTTACAAGTTCCTAGTTCGCGAATTTTTTCCTGTATCAGAACAAAGATTTTTGAATCAAACGAGTTTCTTTGAGTTGAAGTATCTACCACCAAAATTAGCACGACTTGGCCAGAACCCCTTCTAATGTTGCCTTTGCTCCCTGAAATAGAAACAAAGAACCGTGAACTGATCTCGACTGAATTTGAATCATGAAGTCTTGACAAATCATGTAAGTTGCGAACATGAAACGAATTGGCCTTTTATCAGATACCCACGGTTGGCTGGATGAAGCAGTCTTTCGTCATTTTGAAAATTGCGATGAGATATGGCATGCCGGTGATATTGGGAGTCAGCAAGTGCTGGATCAATTGATGAAATTCAAGCCGACAAGAATTGTTTTCGGAAATATCGACGATCATATTTTGAGGAAGCAAACGGCAGAGACTTTACGTTGGGATTGTGAAGGGTTGGATGTCATGATGACACATATTGGCGGCAAGCCGGGAAATTATGCGACAACAATCGTCATTGAATTGCGCAAAAAACCACCTCAGGTTTTCATATGCGGACATTCACATTTGTGTCTTGTGAAGCAAGATCCTGTTTTCAAGTTCCTTTACATGAATCCCGGCGCGATTGGTAAACATGGTTTCCATCATGTAAGAACCATGCTTCGATTTGAAGTGGAAAGCGGGAAGATGGCAAAGCTGGAGGTGATTGAGCTCGGTAAGCGAGCGTGATAGTTCAATACTAGTCCTTTTTAGCTCCTAGTTCCTAGTTGCGCGAGCCTTATTGCGAATTTGGGAAAAGAATTTTGAATGGAGCTTCATCTCAATATTTTAAACACCAACATTCAAAACGGATTCAACCGGGCCAAACGACCTTTCACCGTTGCCTTTTCTTCCCGAACTAGGAACCAGGAACTAGGAACAATTCTTTTAACCAAAGGCGAATTTCAATTTTGTGTAAACCTTTAAAATTGCCGCTCTGTTAATAATTTTTCGCACGATGCTTTGACGTGAGAGAAAATGCTGTACACTTGCAGCGCCCATTCGGGTCTTTTCTGTAGGAAAATCTCACAAGGAGGCATTCCCCCAATTAAGATTTACAATTTCAACCTGCATTTACAAAAGCATTTAATTATTGATGTATAATCTGTTGCAACTTAACAGCATGAAGGTAGCCGAACTGAAATCAGTCGCTGACCAGATTGGAATTACCAACGCTGAAAAACTCAAGAAACAAGATCTTATTTATAAAATTCTGGACGTTCAAGCCGTACAAGAACAAGGCGAAGCAACACCCGAAGCGCCAGCTGCTGCTGAACCACAGGAGCAGAAGGAATCAAGTGCAGACACAGGCGCAGATCAGCAGCAAGGTGATCAAGCTCGTCGTGATCGCCCACGCAAGCCACATCAGGAAAGAACAGATCAGCGTCGCCCACATGGCGAACAGAATCAACCGGAACTCTTTAAAGATTCGGGTGAATTGAAAGGTCCTTCATCACAAGGAAGAGAACAAGCACCTCGAAGAGATCAATCTCAGGGAGATTCCAATCCACAATCTGGTGGTCAGAATACTGGTGAGCAGGAAAATGGTGGTTCAGGTGAACAACGTCAAGACAGGCAGCAAAACCAACAGCATCAACAGCGCCCGCAACACCCACAGCAACACTCTCAGCAGCGCCCGCAGCATCAGGATAAAAAGCAATTTGAAGGTCAAAACGCACCGAATATTTATCGTCCCGATAGAAGTAAACGCGGACAAGCTGATGAGCACGGGTACAATTTCGACGGTATCGTTCTGGCGGAAGGTGTTCTGGAAATTATGCAGGACGGCTTTGGATTTTTGAGGTCTTCGGATTTCAATTATTTGAATTCTCCAGATGATTGTTACGTTTCACAACAACAAATAAAACTTTATGGATTGCTCACAGGAGATACTATTCTCGGAGCTATTCGTCCGCCAAGAGAAGGAGAGAAATATTTCCCACTCATAAGAGTAGATAAGATCAATGGTCGTGATCCGAATTTCGTACGTGACAGGGTTCCGTTCAAATATCTAACGCCACTCTTCCCATACGAGCGTTTCCACATTGCAGATAACAATCCGAACACTTCCATGCGCATTATGGATTTGTTTGCACCTATTGGAAAAGGTCAACGCGGAATGCTTGTGTCACAACCAAAAACAGGTAAGACAACATTGTTGAAAGACATCGCAAATGCAATAGCGATGAACCATCCTGAAACATACCTCATCGTTTTGCTCATCGATGAGCGACCGGAAGAGGTGACAGATATGAAGCGCAACGTGAAAGGAGAAGTTATCGCTTCCACTTTTGACGAACCCGCAGAACGTCACGTAAAAATCGCGAACATCGTTCTTGAAAAAGCGAAGCGATTGGTTGAGTGTGGACACGACGTTTGTATCCTTCTCGATTCCATCACAAGATTGGCGCGCGCTTATAATACTGTTGCGCCATCAAGTGGAAAGGTTCTTTCCGGTGGTGTTGAAGCGAATGCGTTGGAGAAGCCAAAGCGTTTCTTCGGTGCTGCACGTAAGATTGAGAATGGAGGTTCCCTTACTATTATAGCAACAGCTCTAGTTGATACAGGTTCGAAAATGGACGAAGTCATCTTCGAGGAATTCAAAGGAACAGGTAACATGGAGTTGCAACTCGATCGCAGAATTTCAAATAGAAGAATTTATCCTTCTATTGACATCCTTGCTTCAGGAACGAGAAAAGAAGACTTACTTCACGACCGTGACATCCTTCAGCGCATGTGGATTCTGCGTCGTCACCTTGCTGATATGAATCCGATTGAAGCGATGGAATTCGTGAAAGACAGAATTGAGAAGACGAGGAATAATGAGGAGTTTCTTGTTTCGATGAACTCCTAAACAGGAATATAGGATTGTTGGATTATAGGATTGTGGGGGATGAGCGCGCTTTTCAGCTCAAATCTCAAATCATAAATCGCAAATTTTTCATAGTGTTGATAATGATTGAACAAAATTATTTTTCCGAATGAACCGACTACCCTGGATCATGGCCGCGATGTGGCTTGCAGCAAGGTTTGTTGCCGGGAAGTTTTTGACGTTGGAGAATGCACGCAATTTTGGTGTGCTCAGCAATGTGCTGTTGATTTTGATTTTAATTTTTCTCACTGTTTACTTCAAATACAAAGTACCAAGAGAAGAAAGACCGACGTTCATTTCTGACATGAAGGATTGCATGAGATCCGCCTTGAAGTATGTTTTCGGAGTCGTCCTGTCGATTGCTGTTTACTATTCATTCCTCACGAATGACATCCAGACCATTCGCCAGGCGCGGATAGAAGCGTTCAATGCGGAAATTGCTTCTGATGAAAATTTTGCAAGGATCCGCTCAGAACATCCCGAGTTGAAAGATCAAACAAGAGAGCAACTCATGGAGACTAACAAAGCGAATGTTGAAAGATATATTTCTGTGCAGGTGCAGATATTGGGTGGTGTGCTTGCTTTGACGTTTGTAAGCGTGATGTATTCGCTGCTTGCAGTTTTTTTCTGGAGGTCTATGGTCAAAAGAATTTAGGCAATAATGTCAGCTTTTTTCGTTTTGAGCCACACCTTCAAAATGACATGTCATTCAAACTGAAAAAATATTTCGTTCTCACAGCCATTGTCGCATGGTCGAGTGTTGCATTTGCCCAAGCCAAAGGCCGTGAGAATCTTGGTGGATTCGATAATCGCTACTATCATTTTGGATTTTTGTTGTCAGCCAACCAGTCGTCCTTCTTTGTTGACTACAAACCGGACTTCACTTTTGGCGATTCGTTACTAGGAATAGACAACGTTCCGCAGGCCGGTTTCAACCTGGCGTTGCTGGCTTCATTAAATCCAATCAAAAATGTAAATCTGCGCTTTGTTCCAGGATTGTCATTTCAAGATCGCGGGCTCAACTATACATTTTTAGACACAGTCGGTGGAGTGAAAACTTTTCTCAAGAGAACAGAAAGCGTATGGTTGCAGTTTCCATTGTATCTGAAGTTGCGCACCAATCGAGTGGGAAATTTTGCAGCCTATGCATTGGCGGGAGGATGTTATGGTATTGACATGCAATCTCAAAAAGACGTGAATGAAATCGTTGCCAATAAGATCGTGTTGAAACTTCAAAAGACAGATTTGACAATCGACGCCGGTGGTGGAGTAGATTTTTTTCTTCCCTATTTCAAATTCGGAATAGAGATGAAGACTTGTTTTGGGATGAGAAATTTGCTCATTCAAGAAAACAACAAGTTCACCGATCCAATTTCGAAATTGCGGACACGAACCTTTGTGTTGTCGCTTTGTTTTGAAGGTTAGTATTAGCAACGCTCTCTGATGAAGGGCTTTCTTCTTTTTTGATGATGTGCCTTTTCCGCACTTCATACATTGAATTTTCTTAGAATTTAGGTCATTAAAGAATACCTTTCCGCCCGTGTTTCTGCCTAAAAAAAATACACCACGCTGGATCATCTTTTTGATAGACGTAACGATTTGCTTCATCGCTTTCGTGATGGCGTATCTGGTGAGATTCGAATTTTCTCCTCCTCGTGTTGAAATTGAACTCGCTCTCACATTTCTTCCCATTCTACTTGCTGTGCGCATGCTTTCTTTTTTTCTCGGAAGGACTTACGCAGGCATTATTCGCTATACAAGTTCGCAAGACACGACACGAATTTTCTTCGTTCTTCTCGCTGGAACAGTTGTCTTCGCGTTGCTCAATCAACTGCGTTTTCATTTTTACAAGGAACAATATTTTATTCCATACTCCATCATCATTCTCGAATTCTTACTCACCTTGTTCGCAATGGTGGTTAGTCGCGTGGCTGTGAAAGTGCTTTACATGGAATTGAAAACTCCCGATAAAGTGAGAAAGCGCGTTGTCATTTATGGTGCCGGTGAAAGCGGATTGATCACCAAACGCGCCATTGATCGCGATTCACGCGCCGGAATGGAAGTGTTTGCATTTGTAGATGAAGACCAACGCAAAAGCGGAAAGACTTTGGAAGGTGCGGAAATTTTTCCGCTATCGAAATTGGAAGAGTTGTACTCATCACAAAAAGTGGATGAAGTGATCATTGCCATTCCCTCTCTTGATAAAAAGAAAAAAGCAGCCTTCATCAGCAATGCGCTTGCATCGAATGTGCGCGTGTCGAATATTCCTCCGGTGAAACAATGGATCGGTGGTGAATTGAGCATTCGTCAAATTCGTGATATTAGAATTGAAGATTTACTTGGACGTGATACCATCAAACTGGATAGCGCTGCAGTGAGTGCTCAAGTTGAAAACAAAGTGGTGCTAGTTACGGGAGCTGCCGGCAGTATTGGTGGCGAGCTAGTGCGGCAATTGCTCGCGTACAATCCGAAAACAATTGTTGTGCTGGATCAAGCAGAGACTCCTATTTTTCAATTGGAAAATGAATTGAAAATTGCGGGTCACACCGGAAGTTTTGAAGTAGTGATGGGCGATGTGAGACAAGGTGATCGCATGCGCAGAATGATGGCGCATTTCAAACCTCAAATTGTTTATCACGCCGCGGCTTATAAGCATGTGCCATTGATGGAAAGCAATCCGAGTGAAGCGGTGCTGGCGAATGTACTCGGGACCAAAATCATGGCCGATCTCGCGGACGAATTCAATGCAGAAAAATTTGTGTTGATCAGTACGGACAAAGCCGTGAATCCAACAAGTGTGATGGGTGCGACAAAACGTGCTGCGGAAATTTATGTGCAGTCAAAAGATCGCAAATCAAAAACAGCTTATGTGACAACACGTTTTGGAAATGTTCTCGGTTCGAACGGATCAGTGATTCCAATATTTAAGAAGCAAATAGAAGAAGGCGGGCCACTCACAGTTACACATCCTGATGTCACGCGTTTCTTCATGACCATTCCGGAAGCAGTTCAGCTAGTGTTGGAAGCCGGGGCTATGAGTGAAGGCGGTGAGATTTACGCATTCGATATGGGCGACAGTGTGAAGGTGATTGATCTGGCAAAAAATATGATCAAACTTTCCGGACTTGAATTGGGCAAGGACATAGAGATTTCTTTCACAGGATTGCGCCCGGGAGAAAAATTGTTTGAAGAATTATTGAGTGATGCCGAGAACACTATTCCAACCAAGCAACAAAAGATACTGAAGGCGAAAGTGAGAGAGTATGAATTCGAAGTAGTGCAAGAAGAAATTGATAAACTCATCGCACTCTTCGACGAGCAGAACAATGAAAAGATAGTCAGTAAACTAAAACAGTTGATTCCCGAATACATCAGCAGCAATAGCGAGTTCGAACGACTGGATATTTGATGATTCATTGATTTTATGATTTATTGATTTGATGATTGAGCTTTTCACCTCATAGCTCAACTGAATCCTTCAATACTAATTCCCAACCACTAAATCCTATTTCCGGATTTATAATCCCTAATTCCTAACCACTATTTGCTTGCCTTCCTTTTTCCATAACTTCGCGGCGTTATGACAATTGACAAAAACATCGAAATTGCCAATCTGCAGTCAGAAATTGGCAAGTATATCGGACTGGGACAGAACAGTCTCATCTTCAATTTTGAAGAGCATACCCGACATGTGTTGCTTCGATTGATTACTGCGAACTCCACACATAACCAATCATTTTTGTTTCACTCATGTGAAGGAGTTACGAAAGTAGACGCATTGAAAACGATGCTGGAGTATGTGAAAGGCTATAAGGACGAGGAGAGCAGTTTCACCATTCAATGGACGTTGAAAGGAGAGAACGCGCTTCACACTTCATATTTCCGTGCGAAGAATATCATGGGTGCATTGGACAAGCTATATTATGATCGCGATCCAAACGGCATCACAGTTTTTAGTGTAATGATGAATCCCATATCCTGATTGAATACAGAATCTTATAAAACGCTGGCCGACAGGTCTGAGGCCCAGTACAACGTAATGGCAAGTAAGCATCTCGCTTTTGCATTTCCTGTTCGCACAGAAGACGAAGTCAAAGCGACACTTGAACAGCTTTGGAAAGTCCATCACAATGCCACGCACATTTCGTATGCCTGGCGTCTAGGTTGGGAGAAAAAACGCTATCGCATCAATGACGATGGCGAACCGGCAGGCACTGCAGGAAATCCAATTTTTGGTCAGATAAAATCATTCGATCTCACCAACGTACTTGTTGCAGTCGTAAGGCACTATGGAGGAACTAACCTAGGCACGGGAGGATTAATCGATGCTTACAAAACATCTTCGAAACTTGCTCTGGAAGCGGCTACCATTATTGATCGTCAAGTGATGGATCGTTACACGCTTACGTTTGATCCAGCGATTATGCCGGCAGTAATGAAGCATTTGAAAGAGCTGGATATGGAAAAGATTTCCAACGATTTTTCAGAAATCTGCACGATTGAATTTCTGGTGAAAATATCACAGAGTGAACGATTGGTTGCTGAGTCTGCGAAATGGACAGATTCGAAACTCACACATCTTGGACGTTCATGAAGCTTCGCTTCAACACATTAGGAGTGTCTCTGGAAATTGCCGGTTTGGCAATGTTGATTTTTATTTCAGCCTGTACAGCAAACACAATTCCGATTGACTATAACACGGAGGAAAAACTCATCAATGAACTCATGCTCGAGCAAGAGAAGGATTGGAACAATGCGAATCTCGAAGGCTTTATGAAGCATTACTGGAAGAGTGATTCTTTGAAATTTATTGGAAGCAAAGGATTGAATTACGGATGGCAGAATACATTGGACAGCTATAGGAAATCGTATCCTGATGCGGCTGCCATGGGTACATTGAAGTTTACCAATATTGCCACCGATGTATTGAATGATTCAAATGCTTATGTAATTGGTAAGTGGGAATTGTTTAGAATAGCAGATACACTTTCAGGGCACTATACGTTGTTGTGGAAAAAACTAAACGGTCACTGGGTCATTGTGGCTGATCATTCAAGTTAGCACTATGTTCGATACTACACCCATCACTTTTATTATACTTATCGGAACGATCTTCGTTTCGTGGAGGGCATTTCAGAATTCTGCACTGTTCGAAAAACTGCTCCACAATCCTTACCGAGTAAAACACGAAAAACAATACTATCGCATTTTTTCACATGCACTTATCCATGCGGATTTCTTTCATTTAGGATTGAACATGTATGTGTTCTATTCATTCGGAACGGTGTTAGAAACGTATTTCAAAGGCATGTGGGGGCCATCGAATGGATCTCTTTACTTCATACTGCTTTACTCATTGGGTGCAGCAGTTGCAGCTGTTCCATCTATGAGAAAACACGGTGATAATTACGGATACAATGCAGTTGGAGCAAGTGGAGCTGTCAGCGCTGTTTTGATGGCATACATGATTTTGAATCCACTTCATCTTATCGGATTTTTCTTTATCCCGATGCCTGCTTTTGTTGGTGTTTTCGTTTTCTTTTTGCTCGAGCATTTTATGAACCGCAGCGGTAAAACAAACATTGCACATGACGCACACATCTGGGGCGCATTGTTCGGTATCACGTTTATGTTTTTGCTTGATGCCAATACACTCGTAAATTTCATTTCGCAGGTAAGAGGCTATTTAGGTGTTTAGATTTAGAATGGTGTTGCCTATACAAAAAGGCCGCCCTAAATAGGACGGCCTCCATTTTTTGATGGTTACAGATAAACTATTCTGAATTCAAAGAAGGTATTGGAACGTGCAACTTCGGACTAAACTCTCTAGTTACCAAAATCCTTCATCATCCAAGTACCAACTTCCCACTACTGAATCACCATTTTGCGATTCACTACATATCCATGCTCATCAGTAACGTGAACAAAATAAACTGCACCGCTGGACAACATTGCATTTACTCCTGAAAACTCTGATGCGTTCAGCGTGATACGATTGATAGCCCTAGGCATTTCAGTTTGAAAAACCAGCTCACCAATAATGTTGTATACGCTTACTGCTTTGATTTTCGCTGAAGCACTTTCAATCATAAATCTGCCGTTGGTTGGATTTGGATAAATGTCAAGTGTAAATGCATCTACAACGTTTTCATTTACTCCAACATCCGTCAAAACAACACAAGAAGATATTGCTTCACAACCATTCATTGTTACGGCTACCGCGTAGCTACCATTAGATGGAGCCGTGAAACTTTGACCTATTGCATTTGGAATTGGTGCCATTTCATCATCACAATCAAGCCATTGATAAGAAGCACCGGGAAAACTCGCGGTAATCACGGGACTGCTTGTTGTTGTGTTGGCTGTTGGCGTTTGATTCACAGTAATGCTTGTGGTTGCCGTACTGCTACAAACACCGATGTATCCGGTGACAGTGTACGTGGTGGTGATTGATGGCGTAGCAGAAGCCGTATTTATTCCGGTACTTGCTGCACCTGCTGACCAAGTATAAGAATCAGCACCCTCGGCAGTCAAGTCAATGGTTGTTCCGCTGCAAATGGTTTGCTCGCTGGCAGTAATGTCAACTGTTGGCGTTGGATTCACGGTAATACTTATTGTATTGGAAGCCGCTGAGCAACCTTGATTATCCGTGGCTACGACATAGTAATTTCCCGATTCAGTTGCATCGATTGTTGAATTTGTTCCAGGTTGCAACACATCGTTGATATACCATTGGAATGTACTTCCGCCACCGGCAGCAGCAACAGGATTTGCAGTGCCCTGGCAGGAAGTTGCGCTGTTGGCGCTAATGGAAACAGTAAAATCGCAATTCTGTACAGAGAACGATCTTCCTTCATAATGACTCCAGATTCCGTCCTCATTTTTTACACGAAGAAAAAGCTGGTGAATACCAAGAGAAAGTTCAGTAGTGCTCAGATCCACGAGAGTATTTACAGTGTCCGTGGCTGGATAAGTCAACTGATTTCCATTTCCAAATCCGGGATCGGTATCAACAAACCATTCGGCGTAGGCTATCTGCGGCTCGGCAGGAACTACGTAAGACGGAATGACATAGAACAGTCTTCCTTCGTGATGACTCCAGATACCGTTGGCGTTTTTCGTCCTGATAAACAAGTTGTGGAATCCTGCAGTGAGATTTGCAACACCCACATCAATGACTTGATTCACCGTGTCAGATTGTACGAAGGTTAAAGCATTTCCACTACCAAATCCAGGGTCAGTATCAACGAACCATTCGCCACTTTGCAGTGCCGGTTCGGCTGGAACGGTGAGCGACGGAATCACGTAAAACAATCTTCCTTCATGATGACTCCAGACGCCCTGAGTATTTTTAGCACGAACAAATAGATTGTGAAATCCGGTGGATAAAGAAGCGACAGGTACATTGATCACTTGATTGACAGTATCACCCGCAGTGAAATTGATAGCAGTTCCATTTCCAAATCCCG
Source organism: Flavobacteriales bacterium (assembly GCA_043748015.1). Taxonomy (GTDB): domain Bacteria; phylum Bacteroidota; class Bacteroidia; order Flavobacteriales_D; family Sanyastnellaceae; genus JAIBBG01. The sequence continues at coordinate 19,029 of JAYTOA010000099.1, read as the reverse complement.
GATCAGTATCTACAAACCATTCAGCTTGAGCAATTGCAGGTTCTGAAGGAATGACAATCGATGAAATAACATAGAATAGTCTACCTTCATAATGACTCCAAATACCGGTCGTGTTTTTCACACGAATAAACAGGTTGTGAAATCCGGATGATAAAGAGGAAACAGGAACGTTGATTACCTGATTCGCCGTATCAACCGCAGGAAAGCTGAAAGAAGTTCCGCCTCCTTGAGCTGGTGCAGTATCGATGAAATACTCACCACCAAGAAGTTGTTGCGCATTGGATTGAATTCCAAAAAGCAACAGTCCGAGGAATACGATTAATTTTTTCATAACTCAAATTTTTTGAGGTTTGATCTCAATCGTTTTTGCGCGCTTTAAACTGAACGTTCAAAGTTCCTGATGGAACAATTGCCGCATTGTTGATGTTCAAGTCGAGCATTTGCGGAATAGCAGGCATTGGAAAATATCGGTAGCGCGTATTTTCCGGGTATCCTTCGCGAAAGGGAAATGCACCACCATAAATGCCCGAGTCGGTCCCGTCAGTGCCATTTGCTATGCAAGGCGAACCCGCCATCAAGTTGAAATCGATAAATGGACCTGATGCAGGGGAGGTTTGCGTGTAGTTGAAGAGCGCTGTTGATGCCGGCACGTAATTCACAAAAAGAGGGTCGGTGTTAAGCAAATTGTTGCCACCGGAATTTGTTCCATAAATTACGTCGGTTAGATTATAATTGAAGGTAGAACTTACGAAACAATTATTGGAAACACTGCAAAAAGAATTGGAAGTGAATCCACTACTATTGCTCGTATTGAAGAAAATGTTGTTCGATACAACAGCACTTCTGCTGTAGGAAACTCCACCGGTAATAATGTTATTATTGAGTATCCACGATCCAACAACCTCGCTTCCTACACTTGAAATATTAAACAATACATTGTTTCTGACAACTGAATTCTTCACACCGCCTGAACTGGAAATTTGATAGATCACATTGTTGTTTATGTTGAGATTATTGTGCGCCAAAGTAGCAGAAGCTGCGTTCTGATTTAGTCCGATATAGGTGATGTAGTTACGGGAAAGAATCACATCACTGATACCTGGAACTGAAGTGTTGTTTCCGGCATTTAGTGTAAGACTATAGATACTCAAACCATAGATTTTTGAACCGGAAGCGGATGAAGTACCGGTGCCATTTAATCCGAGGGTTAGATAACCTAAGTAAGTCGAGAACGCATAGTTCTTATTGGGTAATCCACCGGCACCAATAAGTGTAAGTGGCTTCGTCAGGGTAATGTTGCCATAGTCGATTGGCGATCCATGGATGTACAATGTATCACCTGCGGTGGAAGCCGTGATAGCTGTTGCAAGATCCGTGTATTGACCTGGACTGTTGGCGTTATTGCTAACAGTGCGAACAGTTGCATTCGCAAAAGTGCATATAGCAATTGCGAGTAGGATGATCAAAGACTTTTTCATTTTGGACTCATTACCGTGCTTGAGTAAGGGCTGATGGTTTAATTGATTGTTTATTTAAAAATGCTGATTTCAGCGAACAAACGATGATTTTTATTTTGTACAATTCAGAGAAAACTACTTTTTGGAATAATGGCTAATTGTGCGGTTAATGTGACGTAAAAGTATAACTAAGAATCACAAGCTTTTAGGAGATTTACGACAAAAATTAGTGATTGACATCATTTGGCTTTAAAGTCACAAAATTGTGATGGCCTAATATTGATAATTGCGAAAAAGACAATGAGGACCGTGATTGCTTTCAATTAATTCGATATCGGGCTGATAAAGCGTTCAAGTTCTGCCGTCAATATTTACCTTTCAGTACAATAGAATAAAGCACAAATCTTGAAAGCCGGTTTTTTGTCAGAAAAACTTTCGTGCAATGACTCAACAACCACTAACTCCATTACGTGTTACTACCAAAACAAAGAGGCCGTCCGTGAAAGACCGCCTCTTAGTGGGTTTGGGTTTTTGGTTAAATGCATTATGCTTTCGCACAATCGAAAAAAGAAGGGTGTCTAGTGGTGATGACCGATTTTTTCCGAGTGACACAAGGCAGGATGACCTTTGTCATCCCAAGAATATTGTTAGGCATTTCTAACAAATCCATGGTGGCTAATCTAGGTTCAAATGAACAACAATCGAACTTTGGTTGAAGATTTATACTGAATACAGGTGTCTATCAATCGTTTCGACAGAATTCAAAGAATGTGTCGCTCTTTTCCAATCAGTAGATGAATTCTGGTAAGGGAAATCAACTCCGCTTTGTTTTTAGAATGAAAGCAACTCGCAATCCTTTCAGACGTGTGATATACGCGTTCAATAACGTCGTCGCTGAAAAATTCGAGATTATTTTTAAAATATTCTTCAAAAACTCGAAATGCCTTTTCGCCTTTATACCTGTTCTCAACGAGGTAATCAAACAGTATTTCGATTTGATATGCTGCGTCCGATCCGTACTTGTCCTTCGAATCTTCCAACGTCAACCAATCTTCAAGCACCATCTTGTGCAATGCTTCCTTTTCTTCATCCGGCACATGGCCGTCGCTCGCAGCTACTGAGTAAAACAAATAGCCGAGTTTCCTGTAAAATGTTTCGTCGTGATGGATGTTTTTCATACTCGGGTATTTGCGGCAAGTTAATAATTACTTTTTAAAAAACAAATTCACTGTGAACATAAACGGCTCATCATCCTATCAAAAAAAAGTGGACAATCATACCCTCAGCGCGGTGCTATCTATGTGCATCACACTTACTTCAAATGTTATTCGACACAATTTTCACATCACTTCGCAAAGAAAGCGGTTGAATTCGTGTCGCAATTCGTTGATAATTTTTTCCTGTACAATGTATCGATCTCTCAAAGCATCGTGTTCCGCAATTGTACTATTGCCCAAGTGCTGTGCATGCGTGTCAATATCACTTTTCATATTCTTGAAGTGCGCATTGATTTCATGTTCCAATCTGTTGAGATTCGTCTCCTGTACAAGGAACTGATTTTGAAAATGATCTACTTGCTTCTTGGCATCCTCCTTCGTGTTCTTGTATGACACTTCCTGAAGTCTACTCTTAAGGATAGCCAACTCATCGTTGTAAAATTCAATACCTCGCAACCAAGAACTGTGTTCAGCGCCAACATGCGAGATGTGCGTTAGAATTTGATTTGCCATGGTGATTTATATTTTTACAAAATTGGATAAAAAATCATCAGAGTAGGATGATGGTCATCAAAACAAAAACTGAGATGAATCATATGACAGCGTAAGTCTGGAGTACGAGGGACAGTTCCGCGATGCGCTTTTCAAAATTTTGTGTACACCTTACACCACCTCAAACTTCGCATGAAATAGCGCCATAATATCTATAAGCCCTTCATCACTTCTGAATTTGAAAGGCAGTACTTTCAAAATGGGCAATGTGACAAGCAGCAAAAAAACAAATAGCATGGATGGGTGGTAGCTGTGATAGATCTGATCATTAAACAACGCTTGCATAATGAGTGCTGAAATCAGCAAACACAATGTGAGTAACATGTATACAAAGCATGTGAGGAATGCACTCACCGCGCGGTGCGGCGACATCGAGATCTCGATGGATGTATAATCGTAGCGTTGTTTGATGACTCCTTTGTATGTTGGAATGAGCGTGCGTAGTCGTGACGGCGATGCAATAACCTCGAATGTGTCACCCCTAATTTTCCCACGAAAAACCTTATACGTTTTGGGGAAGTAGGGCAGCATTCCCAATTTCCCTGTTGGTTCAGTTTCAGATGCGAGGCGCTGCAGCAATTCTTCTTTGCTAAGTTCACTGCGCAATTTAAATTTTGCAGAATGAAAAAAGAGATTAAAAGTTGGGTTCATTTAGGGTGTAGTGAACCACAAGATTAAAACCAAGAATTAGAATTTCCAAGAAATAGTTATGCCTCCGTAATAATTGATGCCTGGCGCAGGATTGTAGAACCTTCCTCCAAAAGCATTCAGTCCATAGTTCGATGTGTAGCGAGTGTCTAGCAAATTATTAATACCTGCATGAACCTGCATATCGAGATGATCGATAAATGTTCTGCTATAACTCAATCTCATATTCAACAAATGATAAGGTGTCGACCAATTTGTGTTCGAATTGTCGAGTGGCGTTTTATCGAACCAGTAGTCTATAATTTCCAGCTGGAAGTGATCAGCGATAGTGAATCCAAGGCCGGTGCTGACATTGCTCTTGGGAACACCCGGCAATGCTTTTCCGGCATAATCTTTTCCTCCAACAAAATAAGAAGAGAATTGATATTCGTAAATGCTTCCACTGTTCCACACGCGTAAATTCAAACGGTACCTTTTCGAATTGAAATTTTTACCCACCATCCATTCAACTCCTTGTTGTGTTGTGCCTCCTGCGTTGTGGTAAAAATTGCGTGATGCTGTATCGGTATAACTCAAAATTGCATCCTTCAATTCAAAGGAATAAAAACTGACTTCATACTGCAAGTTGATCTTAGAAATAAATTGTTTGATTCCAAATTCTTGATTGATGCCACGCTCCGGAGTGAGAGCAAGATTGTAGTTGTTGTTTTCGTAATCTACCATCTCAAACACCGTGGGATTCGCATTCCCATAACTCAACGAACCGAATACATGCATCTGATGGTATGCACGTACAGATATCGCTGCACGTGGCAATAGTTGTGATTGCCAGGTGGCAGTGGTGTCAAACGCAAAACCGCCGGCATTTCGTCCGCTAACATCCTGCGTCGTTTGATTGTAACTCGTTCCGAAATTGAGCGTGACTCTATCAGCATACATCACGTCAGCGCTTGCAAATCCCATAGAAGTGATATAACCTATATCATACAAATATTTGAAATCACCGGGCGCTCCATTCGAAATTTTGTCTTCGAGAATATTAAATTTCTCCGATTGCCATTCTCCACCGAAATTGATTTTCCCTCCAATTTTTCGGGAAGTTGTCGGAAGCATTTCATACGTCCAGTCTGTTCTTCCGCCAAATCCGTCAGCACCTTCATCTTTAAATCCGGAATTCCCTACAGACGTTCCATATGGATTCGACTTCGCAGTACTGTAATAGTAGAGTGATGTTGTCTCGCGAAAATTCTTGCTGAAATAATGTGAATGAGAAATGCCGCCGAGCAATCTCTTACGATGCAGAGAAGCATTGTTATTCTTTGAGAACACAACGGCCTGTTGCGCATTGTCAAGCGACTGACTCATCGTTAATGCTCCGGGCAATCCCCAGTTGCCGTTGTAATAGGTGCCGTAGACATACAGTTTATTTTTTTCATTTAGAAACTTGGTGAAAGAAAGACTCACCTGATTTTTATGATTCGATTCCTGCTCGCGATAACCGCCATTGTCCTGCCAGATGTGCGACACGCGCAATCCTCCATTGACAAGTCCGATGTTTGCTGAACTCGTCATTCTGAATAAATCGTACGACCCGGCTTGAAAACCTGTTTGCACCGTTGTTTCACCAGGCTTCCCTTTGCGTGTTTTGAATAACATCACACCGCCGTTGCCACTTCCCCAAACACTTCCCGCCGGACCTTTGATTACTTCAATAGAAGAAATGTCGTATGGATCGATGAGTTCCATCGGCGCCTGACCATCAGGCGACGTGAGTGGAATGCCTTCCAGATACATTTTGATATTTCGAACTGCAAATGGCGAACGCAAAGCACTTCCGCGAATACTCACGCGATGACTTCCGCCATAACCGCGAGATTCCATGATTACTCCCGGAATGGTATTGAGCGAATTTTGCAACGACGTTTGATCGGTAGCTTGAATCACGTCTCGCTTCACATATCCGATGCTCGCTGCAACTTTTTCTTTTACCGAAACATTTTGAAAGCCACTCACTACAACCTCTGCAAGCTGATTGAGAATAGGCATGGCGTAATAAAGTTGAAATCGATTACAATGATCTTCCGGAATGACAACGATGTTTTCAAAACCCGGAGTTAGAATCCTGATGGTCTTGCCTTTGACTTCATCCGGTATGACGAAACAACCATTGGCATCAGTAATCACCAATGACAGTTGTTCACTTTCCAACTCAGAATAGATGGTTGTGAATGGCAGCGATTCACCGGAAGTACGGTCGATGAGACACCCGCTCAAGAGACATTTCTCATTTTGTGCACTTGCAGAAAGTATCGTCAGAAGTGAGATACTGAAAGCAAAGAACATCTCGAATTTAATATTGCTCATTTGGAAAATTGATCTGATGCGTTTAGCATTGAAATGACTTGTTGTCTTGCCATTTCTGATAATTGTTCTACCGTCTTGTTTTGAATTTCATCCGGCGTGATTTCGTCACCTATACAAACATGAATTGTTCCGGGTCGCAAAGCAAAAGAACCACTAGGCAATAATTCTCGAGAGCCTTGGATTGCAATCGGAACAATTGAAATTCCGCCCTCTTTGGCGATGATAAATGAACCGAGTTTAAACATTTCAACATTGCCGGTTTTACTTCTCGTTCCTTCCGGAAAAGAAATCACACTCTTGCCTGCCTTGATTTTCTGTGCGGCAACTCGCATGCTCTGCATCGACTTTACCTTATTCTTTCGGTCGATAAAAATGTGACCAATGAAGCGCATATATTGTCCCATTACCGGCACTTTGGCAAGTTCCTTTTTGGCGACATAAAAAAGTCCAACAGGCATGACGCTCGCCACTGCTAATATGTCGAGAAGAGACTCATGATTCGCCACATAAATAGCAGAACGCCCTCGTTTGATTTTCTCCAGTCCATGCGCCTTCACGCGAACCAAAGCAATAGCGCGAATAACAGGTGAAAACATATAGAGGCTATTCACCTTATGCACCCATATGCCATTCCACGCGAACAACATCAGCACCATACCGAGAATGCCGCAGACCGCTGTCCAAATAAATATGAGGGCAACCTGAATAATATTGATAGGTATCCAGATGAATTTCATCTATTGCAATTCTTAAGCACAGTGTTCACCATTTTTGCGCGGCAAGGTGGGTTGGAAACTTTCCATCTTAAAATACTTTTTTCTTTTGAGGGGAATCTCAGTCATATTTTTTGTTGTTCTGCTTGCAGCAGGAAAAGTGAGCGCGCAATACAAACCGTCGTTCGTGGCTTATCCGTTGGGTTACTATTCGCCTGAAACCCGTTTCGCTGTTGGTATTGGCGGTGCAGTAAATTTTCGTATGAACAAGTCTGACAGCATAGCGCCAGTGAGCCAAATAGGGTTGGGTGGCGGCATCACGCAGAACAGACAGGCAACAGTGGCGATTCCCTTTGCGTTGTATTTCAGCGAGCGAAAGCATTCCGTCACCGGGGAATTTTCTTACAATGATTTTTCCTACAACTTTTACGGCGTTGGTGGGGGTAATTACAACGGTGAAAAATCCGTGTATGAATTGCAGTATACAGTGATGCGCGCCAACTATCTGTTTCAGTTTCATCCGAGGTTTTTTGCTGGTGCCCGTTGGTGGTATCAAAAAGATGTCATTCAATCCTTTACTGATAATCCCGAAATATCAAATGAATTTGCGGGAAGGGCTGGTGGCACATCCAGCGGTCCGGGAGTGATGATGATGTTCGACTCGCGCGACAATATTTACTACGCTCAGAAGGGATTGATGGTAGAGCTTGTCTATCATAACCAGCAATCTATTTGGGGAAGCGATTTTCGTTTTAACAGATACCGATTTGATGTCCGACACTTTCTGCCGGTCACCTCGTCGTGGACTTTGGCCAGCAATTTTTTCGGTGACTTTACTTCGGGCGATGTTCCTTTCGGACAAATGGCGGCATTAAGCAGCGGCAACAGAGGACGTGGCTATTATCAGGGGCGATATCGTGATAAGAACATACTGCTTTATCAGGCAGAGTTGCGCGGCATGCTCGATGAGCGTTGGGGCGTGACAGCATTTTGCAACTATGGCATACTGAGTTCAAAAATGAGCGACTTCAATTTCCAAAACGATCACACAGCCGTGGGTTTTGGCGTTCGGTATGCCTTTGATAAGCGCAACAGATCCAACGTGCGCCTCGACATTGCCTGGCCATTGTTAAATGGCGTTTATATCTACGATCCAAACGAGGCCACGAAAGTCTATCTGACTATAAATGAGGCGTTTTAGAGCTGATAATTGAACTTTAGGTTAGACTTCAAACATTGAATTGTTGCTGAGAATTATCAACTCAAGGTTGATAAGCTCATGGAACAAAGGCATCGACCATTAGTGAAAATGATACATTTACTATAGAATTTCTAACCCAAAACTATTATCACAATGAGTACAAAAATGTTATTGGCCGCGCTAGTCGGTGGCGTTGTTTCATTCTTTCTCGGATGGCTCGTTTTCGGAATGTTGATGGACCCTTATTATCAATCCCACATGGTTCACTATGATGGTTTGGTACGCAACATGGAGGAAACTCGGTTATATGGAATTGCCATAGCCAATTTTTGCTTTGCCGGTTTGCTGGCTTACATCTTTGATCGATGGGCGAACATCCGGAATTTCGGACAAGGATTTATGGGAGGCTTTATAGTAATGGGACTGGCCTATGCCGGTTTTGATATTTTCATGTGGTCTACCATGAATATGGGACCTTATATGATGTATGCGGTGGATATTGTAGCCAATGCTGTTTTCGGCGGTGTGATTGGCGGTGTGATTGGCTGGGTTCTCGGAAGAGGCAAGTCGGCCTAGTGATTTAGGATGAATAATTAGAGCGCTCCGGAATGTCCGGGGCGTTTTTTTTGCCGTGGATTTAGGGTTTGGATTTAAGGAATTTTAATTAGTACGGCAGGCAAATCTTATCCGAGCTGATTCAATGTATCGATTGGATGACATTGTAATCTACGGTAAAAATTTGCGGAACGGTAGCAGGAATTCTAGTTTCGAAGTTTTTTAAAAACAAGCAATCTCTAAGTGCTTTCTATAGACCTAGCTTCATTTATCAAGATTGTTGCGTTGAAATGTGAAAGAAAACTACATACAGGTATTTAAGCTTTCTGCCCCACACAATGCCAATAAGGTTGATCAGCTGAGAACACAACTTCTTTCAGTCCGGCGTTTAAACACATTTTGTTGATGTCTGCTTTTGAATAGCGTTTTTCCAGCGGTGTCCCGAATCTATCCAGCGCATCATTGCGCATTATCCGGAAATTTTTGTTGATGTAATAGGAGAGAGGAATCTTTTCGTAGTATGATGAATTCGGAAAAAGGAATTTGAGCATGCGCGCGAATATGACGAGCGGCAGATATATGAATAGTGCAATAGCATCACAACTCGCATGCTTCATCCATTTTGGAAATGACGAAATGAGTTTTCGCATTGCATTCACTATCATGAAAATAAAGCGATACAACATGCCACGATTTTCAAGATTGTAGTAGAAGTAGAGCAATGCATATCCACCGGGTTTGACTTTTTTGATTGCATCGTTCAATGCCTGCTGTGTATCAGGAATGTGATGTAGCACGCCCAAACAAAGCAGAAAATCAAAAGTGTCATCGGCGAATGGTATTGCATTGACGACCGCTTGCGTAACGCGAACGTTCTTTTTTGTGGAAAGCAAATGCGATGCGCCGATCACAGAATTACTCGGATCAATTGCTTCAATGCGCTTAACTCTATCTGCAATGAAATACGACCAACGTCCGCTTCCACAGCCAAGATCGAGAACTGTAGAAGTGTTGTTAAGCATTTCCTCAGTGACAATATCGAGATACTCGTCACCCGCCGACTTCAATTCTTCATCCGTAAAAGAGTTGAACTTTGTCCATTCATCGCCGAATGACTTCACCGTGGAATCATCTGCGTTCATTGCATCACTATGAATGAAAGAAGCTATGTGTTTATCACCAGCCAGAATCTCGCGATGTGGTTGCTGATTGTATTCCGGTATTTCACTCATCGTTTTATGATTTGAAATACGCGATTATTTCGTCCAGAACGGTGGAAGGTTTTTTTCAATTTCGATGTTGCCGAATTTGCTACTCTCACGCACACCTGAAGCTTGTGCCCATACAGCCATTTTGCGGATGCCCGCGTGAAGTGATGTTTGTAGTGCATTACCAAAAATGCCATGGGCTTTCGCGTGATCCGAATATGCATGCACAACTTCATTGCGAGCTTCAAGAAATTGCAATTGACCTTTTTTTCCCAGAACATCGCAAACTATTTCGGCAAGTTCTTTCACCGTGTAATCTTTATCCGCACCGATATTGATCGTCTCATTGATCGCCGCTGTCACATTTACGCAATTCGCTATGTGAGGCGCCATATCTCCAATATAACTGAATGCACGTGTCTGCTTTCCATCGCCAAAAATGCTCAGCGATTTTCCTTGCATCAATTGATTCATGAAGATACCCACAACGTTTCTGTATTTGTCACCTATGTTTTGAAACTCACCGTAGACATTGTGAGGACGAAAGATGACGTAGTTCAATCCGAACATTTCATGTGCACATTTGAGATCGAGTTCTACAGCGAGTTTAGAAATGCCATAAGGATCTTCCGGTTGCGGTACCATGTCTTCGCGCATCGGCAATTGTCCTTTGCCATATACTGCTATTGACGACGTGAAGACAAAACATTTCACGTTGTACTTCACACTTTCATTGATCAGATTAATGCTACCGATGAGATTGTTTTCGTAATTGAATCTTCGGATGAAGTGACTCAGGCCTTCTGCTGCATACGCCGCAAGATGGTATACATAAGTGAACTGATGATGCGCAAATAGCGCTTCTATCATTGATTGATCTGTGATACTTCCTTGTATGAAATGTACTCCATCAGGTAAATTTTCTGTAAATCCTCCGCTGAGGTCATCGAGAACAATTACTTCATGGCCTAGCTTGAGTAACTCACGCGAAACGTGAGCGCCAATGAATCCCGCACCACCGGTGACGAGTGATACCGGTCGCTGATTTGTATTATCTTCTTTACTCAAAATATTTTACAGATGCTCTTGTATGTATTCGATCACTTTTGTCATCAGGTGCGTGCGGTCTTTGCCACGTACATTGTGTTCATGTCCGGGATAAGCGAAAAAGTCAACCTGCACTTTATTATCTACACATGCCTTGATGAATTTCATATTGTGCTGCATCACCACCACGTTGTCATCAGTTCCATGAATCATCAATAAATCTCCCTTGAGATTTTTCACGTATGTTGTTACATCCGCTTCTTTATAACCTTCAGGATTTTCTTGAGGTGTGTCCATGTATCGCTCGCCGTACATCACTTCATACATCGCCCAGTCAATCACCGGACCACCGGCAACACCTACTTTGAAAGTGTCGGGATATCGCAGCATCATGCTCGAGGTCATGAAGCCGCCGTAACTCCAACCGTGAATAGCCATGCGAGATGCATCAACAAAAGGTTGCTTTTTCAACCAGTCAACACCAAGTAATTGATCGGATAATTCCTGCACACCCAATTTGCGGTGAATGATCTGTGAGAAATTTTTACCACGATTTCCCGAACCGTGATTGTCTAGTGTGAAAATGATATAACCATCTTCAGCGAGCTTGTTCATCCACAGTGAAGCACCGCCGAGAAAACTGTTGGTCACCATTTGTGCATGTGGTCCGCCATATACATACACGAGCACGGGATATTTTTTCGCAGGATCAAAATTCGAAGGTTTGATGATTCTGCACCACATGTCCTCGCCGTCTTTTGCTTTGATGCTGAACAATTCCGTTTGTCCAATCAATTTTCCTTCGTATGGATTTGAAGCAAGTATAAGATTCTTCACCATGCGACCATCGGCCGCGAGTATGTCAATTTTATTGGGAGTAGTGAGATTTGAAAATTGATCAATGACATAATCACCACTACCGGAAATCTTCACGTTGTGCGTGCCATGTACTTGTGAAACAACATTCATACTCATGTTTTTCAGACTGACGCGATAGCACATACTTTCGGTCGGCACTTCACCTGTTGCCATCACATAAGCATATTCCCCCGTGATATTGAATCCAAGGAGTGATGTGATTTCAAATGTTGCAGTTGTTTTTCCCAACAACATTCCATTGGTGTTGTAGAGATAAAGATTTGTATAACCATCACGCTGAGTCATCCACACAAAGTTGTCTTCGTGATTTGGAACGAATGTGATAGGATTCATAGGCTCCACCCATTTATCGTCGTGTTCTTTGAACAACACTTTTATTTCTTTTCCCGTACTCGCGTCAAACGAGATGAGTTTCATATCGGTAGTAGCGCGATTGAGCCATGCGATGTAAACGATTTTATTGTCCGGCGACCATGCGAGATTTGTCGCGTAGAATTGATCATTCGGCTCTCCATTATCCAGTTGAAGAAAAATAGTTTTGGCTGAAGCAAGATCATAGATTCCAACACTTACCAATTCACTTTTGCCACCGGCCATAGGATATTTTATTTCCTTCACAGAAGCCGGAATGCTTTTGTAATTGATGAGTGGATAGCTTGTGACATTCTTTTCATCCTTTTGATAGAATGCCAGTTTGCTTGCATCTGGACTCCAGAATGTACCGTTGTCAATACCATATTCATTGCGTGAAATGCTTTGACCACTCACGATGTTCTTGTCATTCTGTGTGATAAATTTTTCAACGCCATCCACCATAATGACGAGATTGTTTTCTCTAGTAAATGCAATTTTATGAGAAATCACATGGTGATCGATGTTGACAGCATCAACCGGATAGCTTGCTATTTTCTTCGCGGATTTGGCTTTAAGATCTACTACAATATATCCGGTACCGTCATCAAAAAAACACTTGTCGGCACCTGTCCAGGTGAAGCGCGGCATGGATTTGAGTGGTTCGCCACCTTTCCACTTGTTAAGATCTTCCAGCGAAAACAATTTGTTCTCAATTGATTTCGCCTTGGTCATTCCATAATAAACAGTATTGTCTTTTACATAAGCATACATGTCGCTTTTGCCCATCCAGTTGAGCTGTGAAAGCGATTTCGGAGCGAATTGCCCGAACTGCCCGATGACAGATTCTTCTATGGTGAGTTTTTCCTGAGCAACGCTGTTGAAGGTGTTCAGAAGCAGTATTGCTACAATCAGAATATTGAATTTCATATATGGTTTATTGAAGGCCGAAAAATAGCGAAGGATAAAGACAATATGAATGCCCTCTTTTCGCACCTTTGCAGCTATGAAAAAGATTTTGATGATTACGATGATCGTTGCAGGCTTGTTGGCCTGTCGGAGTAAAGATCCCATTGACGTGCAATTGCCGGTTATAGAGTCGATGACGATTGATGGTGTGGCTACAACAGAAGTAACTAGAATAGCCGGACAAACCATTATTGTCGCCGTTGACCTCACAGACAATACAGCTTTGAATCAGGTGCAGATCAATGTGCATCAAGCAGTGAATGGGCACTTTCACGAGGGAAGTGGATATATAGGTGGTGAAGGACGACTGAATTCAGGTTCGTGGGTTGTGAGTGAGGTTGTGAATCTTAGCGGCACTTCGGCGAATCATTCCTGGGAATTACACATTCCCGATTCCGTTGCCGGGAATTGGCATATTTTGATTTCCGCAATTGACGATTTGGGAAATGCTGCCATAACATATAACGCGCTACTAACTGTTACCAATGAGAATCTTCCAATCATTTCAGCAACTGTGACTCCACCGGCAGATTCTACCGGCACAGTTTATATCAACGCAGGAAATGGTTTTCAGTTATCAGGACAGGCAACAGATCCTAATGGACTGAGCAGGATGTTCGTGAGGTTGGCGAATTTCGACGGCATTGGAGGAGACACGTTGAACATCACAATTGCCGGCGATGGACACACAATGGCTTTTGGTCCTTCAAGCTTCAATAATTCTGTGCTTGGCAACTATCGAATCATCGTTGAGGCAATTGATTCACTTGGATACCGCGCAGTGTGGGACGCTAAAGTTGTTGCTCAATAATTTGAACATTTTGTCGAGGTATAATCTATTATACTTGATTGTTGTTAGCACGATAGTTTTAACATCATGCAAAAATCCGGATGAGAATTCACCGGTAATTGAACATGTATATATGAATACCATTCCGCAAGATTATTTGCATGGCATTGCAGGAATGGCGAATAGCGCTGAGGTTAAAGTGAGTGATGACAAGTCATTGAGTCAACTCAGAATGAAACTTATTACCCAGACAGGTATTCATCTGCACGATCCTGAGCCTGGAGAATCTGCACATGCATTCCTCGAGTACAATCAAGGTGTATGGGATACATTGAGCATTGTAAACATTGATGGAAATGACTACACGCAAACGTTTAATCTCAACATTCCCGACACCATCAGCGGAGGCTGGAAAATGGAAATTGCTGTTTTAGACAACAATGGAAATCTCAAGACTGAAAGCCGACAATTGCATATTCAAAACGACAGGCTTCCCTTTATTTCTATCAGCGAAATTACGCCTGCGCCACAGCAGGATGGCCAAATCAGTTTGGCAATAGGTGATTCCATTAGTATTGCCGGATTCGTAATAGATCCTGACTCTCTCGATTTTGTCAAAGTGGAAATTGTCAAAGGCAGCATGTTGATGTGGAGCCAGGATTTCACGGCCATCAATAACTGGACTTTCGATTTACAACAGGTTGTTGCTCCTCCATTCACGTCTGCTGGAAGTTATATCTATAATATTACGGCAAAAGATTTGAATGGCTGGCAGCAAAGAGTGAGAGCGATTGTGATGGTCGAATAGCTTAGCGTTGATTCAAAGCATATCCGATTGACACCGGTTTCAATTAGAATTACTTCTTCATACCGGCCATATAAAAAGAATACCGGACATCACCGCCAAAGTCACAGCGACATAACCTGCCGTAATCAATATATACTTCAATCCGCGCATCTCAAAAAGCGAGTTGATGACGATGAATGGAATCGCGATGAAAGCAGAAAGTCTCAAGCCATGAAAGGCGCCATGAATAAATGGTGAAAGATGTTCGTCAGGATGAATTCTTCCCGCGATATAGTAACAAACCACCACAGACATTAAATATGTAGTGATGAAAATGACTGGCATATTAGCGTTCTTACCGGCATCAGGTTCAACTTTGGCGGCCTTCATCCATATCGTACCAAATACTTTTGGATTGTACCATACAAAGCCGATGAAAAGGGAAGAGAGTGAACTAACCAATACGGAGATCCAGTTGATGTTTTCGTGCATATCAAGAATAATTTTTTGGATTTGTGATTCAAATGTAGAGAAGTGAGTGAACGGTGTGATTTTTTTTTCTTAATATAAATTATTCCTAACATAATTGCGTGATGAAGAAGGATTGAATTTTTCTTATGCCTGTTTGGAATAACAAGTTTTTTTTTATGCCGAAGAATGAAAATTCATTTGTGATCACAAACGAACTTTTATTCAGACATCATGGCAAAAAAATTTATCGCACGCACCGAATCATATCGTGACTGGTTCGAATGGAGCAAGCAAGAACAGCGCGGAGTAATGGTTCTTTGCTCAGTAATTATTCTATTGACAATCGGAAATTTTGTATTGCCTTATGTTCATGCAAAATCGGAGGTGAACAATAGCAATGGCGTTCATTTTCTCGCAGTGAAATCGGATTCGACAACAGCTAGTTTCAAAGGGGAGAAATCGGAAGCCGGGCAAAATGAACTCTTTCCTTTCAATCCAAATACCTTGGATGAAAATGGATGGCAGCGGCTTGGTTTTCATCCCGGACAAATCAAAAGCATCCGAAAATTTTTGGAAAAAGGCGGAGTGTTTCGAAAACCGGCGGATGTCGCTCGAATGTTTGTCATCAGTGAAAAAGAATACAATCGAATTTTTCCCTACTTGATTTTTGCAAATGAAGAGAAGGAGAGAAAACCACTTACAGAAATAAATGTGGTAGATACCGCGGGAAATCCCAACGAAAATTTCAACAAGGCCGGCTATGTGCGCAAATCAAAAACCATGGTGGTTGAATTAAACTCTGCAGATACTTCAGATCTCAAGCAGTTGTACGGTGTCGGTTCTTATCTCGCAATGAAGATAGTGGAGTATGGAAAGAAATTGGGAGGCTATAATCACATTGAACAACTCACAGAAATTTATAGATTTTCACCTGAAAAACTCGATACGCTGCGTCACAACTTCATGGTCGATAATTCACTGGTCGAAAGAATGGATATCAATTCAGTTTCGCTCGATAAATTGTTGTCGCATCCTTATTTCACATCTGCGCAGGCAAGGGCATTGCTTGCATACCGCGACAGGCACGGACGATTTGCAGTTGTAGCTGACATCAAAAATTGTGTATTGATTGATGATAAAACTTTCGAAAAAGTCATGGATTATCTTGAGGTTCGTTGATTTTTGCGGCCGCAATGAACAAGATAGAAGTGAACATCAAGTCGGCCATCATGGATGTGCATGATTACCCAAAGCCAGGCATCATTTATAAGGACATCACACCCATTTTTCAGAATGCGGTGCTATCCAATTCGATACTCGATGAATTGGTAGACAAATGTCGCAACGCAGGTATCGAAGGAGTGGCAGGGTTAGAAAGTCGCGGCTTTCTCTTCGGTATGCCGCTCGCATTACGTCTGGGTGTACCATTTATTTTGATGAGAAAAAAGGACAAGCTACCTCGCGCACGTCATTCCATGTCGTATGAATTGGAATACGGCCACAACGTGATTGAAATGCACACCGACGCTATTTCTGTTGGTCAGCGCATTCACATACATGATGATGTATTGGCAACAGGCGGCACCGCAGCTGCTGCAGGTAGATTGGTGGAATTGGCCGGCGGTCAGGTAGCAGGTTTTTCTTTCCTTACAGAACTCGAGTTTCTCAAGGGACGCAACGCTTTGACGCAATTCAGCGGCAGCATTCTTACCTTAGCCACTTATTAAGAAACATAAACTTTGGATTCATCCGAAAGAATTTTCAGGATGTAAAAGATCAAACATGGATACCACGACAACGGCTAACGACCAGACATTGAATTTCAATAAAACTGAAAGTCAGCAAATGATTGCGCATATGGTGCGCGAGTTTGCAGAAAAGGAAATCAGACCTCATGTGATGGAATGGGATGAGTCGCAGGAATTTCCGCGTGAGCTTTTCCGCAAGATGGGTGAACTTGGTTTGATGGGCGTGCTTGTCCCACAGGAATACGGCGGTTCAGGTCTTGGATATTATGAATACATTTCGGTGATTGAGGAAATCTCCAAAGTGTGCGGATCCATTGGACTTTCAACCGCTGCGCACAATTCACTATGTACTAATCATATTCTGGAATTCGGTAACGAAGAACAGAAGAAGAAATATCTACCGAAACTTGCGTCAGGTGAGTGGATTGGAGCTTGGGGCTTGACTGAAGCCAACACAGGCAGCGATGCTATGCGAATGAAATGCGTTGCAAAGCAGGACGGCGATCATTGGATAATCAACGGAACAAAAAACTGGATTACTCACGGCATCAGTGGTGAAGTTGCAGTTGTTCTTGCACGTACCGGCGAGTTGCTTGATTCAAGCGGTATTACAACTTTTGTGGTGGAACGCGGAACCAAAGGTTTTAGCGGTGGCAAGAAGGAAAACAAACTTGGAATGCGCGCATCAGAAACTGCGGAAATGATCTTCGATGAGTGCCGCGTTCACAAAAGTCAGGTGCTGGGCGAAGTAGGAAAAGGCTTCCAGCAAGCAATGAAAATTCTCGATGGTGGTCGTATTTCTATAGGAACGCTTGCATTGGGCATTGCAAAAGGCGCATTGGATGCTGCTGTGAAATATTCAAAGGAGCGCGAACAATTTGGTCAGCCGATATCAAATTTTCAGGCCATCGCATTCAAACTTGCTGATATGCAAACTGAAATTGAAGCTGCAGAAATGTTGTTGTATCAGGCAGCATATCTCAAGAACAATCACCTCAAAGTGACAAAGGAATCAGCCATGGCGAAATACTACGCTTCAGAAGTTTGCGTGAGAGCTGCTACAGAGGCAGTACAGATTTTCGGCGGTTATGGTTATACCAAAGATTTTCCTGTAGAGAAATTTTATCGCGATTCGAAACTTTGTACCATCGGAGAAGGCACGAGCGAAATTCAAAAAATTGTGATCGCGCGCGAGATTTTAAAGTAAGCGACTACCAAAAATTTCAAAAACTATTCTGCTATTTCATGCTGAGTGAAGTCGTATAGAATATTCTATGGACTTCATTCTAATTTTACACCATGCAATTGAATATTGGAGATCGTGTCAAATTCCTCAATGATGAAGGCGAGGGAAAGGTAATTTCACTTTCGAAAGATGGAATGGTCTCTGTTGAAGATAAAGATGGATTTTCATACGAACACCCGATTGAAGAATTGGTTCTCGTCGGCAATTGGAATAAGGAGTACGACAAGTACGAAACCACGCAGCCGGATATCATGGATGTCATCGAACGAAACATTGATCCAAAGGTGGCCAAGAAGGCAAATGAAGAGTTCAGGTTATTCTATAAAAATAGAGAAGCCAACAATGTTCAACGAAAGGGCGAGTCCATGGAAGTGGATCTTCACATACACGAATTGCTCGACAAGCACGAGCATCTGAGCAATAGCGAAATTGTTGATATACAATTGAAGCATTTCGAACGCACCTTACGCATTGCAGAGACAAAAAAAATTGCTCGTGTGGTATATATACATGGAGTGGGGCAGGGTGTTCTCCGCGCTGAGATCCGCAAGATTTTGCACCAGTTTTATCCCAATTGCGAATTCATGGATGCACCTTATCAAAACTATGGCTACGGTGCGACGGAGGTGAGAATACGCACATCGTCTTTGCCTTGATTTGTGTGATTTTTATGATTGTATGATTTAGTCCTTGTTCTCAATTTTGCGCTTCTTGAATCTAACTTATAGGTAAGCGTTCGGTGAAATGCGTCTCTGGCAGCTCTTAATTTTTTGATGGAGACCATCGGTTTGGAAGCAATGTATGTCTTTCTTCGATTGGAGTTGTG
>JAYTOA010000098.1:0-18755 GCA_043748015.1 Flavobacteriales bacterium | reverse complement strand
TTCCTTGAGTCTGTCCATGAGGTAGGCGCATGCTTCAAAGGCTTGTTTGCGATGTTTTGACGCAATGCATGCAATCACAGGTATCTCGCCAACAGCCACACGTCCAAGTCGATGATGAAGTGCAATTTTTTCCACCGACCATTCCTGCAAAATCTCCTTTGCAATCTTTTCAAGCTCCGAATACACCATGGCATCGTATGCCTCAAACTCGAGAGCAATTACATTTTTCTCCTTGGAGACATTGCGGACCGTTCCGATAAAATGCACATGCGCACCAAGTCCCTCATCGCTTTGGCCGGCGAAAATATCATCCGCTTTCAGAGCCTCATATTTCAGTTGAAAATCATGCATGTTACCCGCCGCTTACAGGTGGTATTATGGCTACTTCATCATTCTCCTGAAGAATGACTGAAGTTGAAATGTAAGATTGGTTTACTGCAATTGAATACTTCAAAACATCTTTCAACCTACTATACTTTTCCTCTAAAAGCAGCTGCAACTCCCCGGTAGAAGTATTCGGTTGCAGATCAAGAATGAACTTCCTTTCGCCGATGACATCAGCGGCAAATCCAAAAGCGAGGACGTTAATTTTCATAGATGTTTGTATAAAATGCGCAACGATGCAAAGATGATGAGAAGCACGGTAATCATGCGCACAGTTTTCTGACTGAGAATGCTGCTGCTGAGCTTAGATCCCACGAGTCCTCCCGCGAATACCGCGACAAGTAACCACAGCGCTTCATACTGCAATCTTCCATCGTGCACATAATATTGGGTGATCAAACCCACAACAGAATTAACAAGAATGAAAACACTGCTCGACGCCGAAATATGCTTTGCACTTCCCCATAAAGAAAGGTGAAGCAATGGCGATAGATAAACTCCACCGCCAATTCCTGTAAGTCCCGATAACAATCCGATGACAGCGCTCGCAGGGTAGAGATACCAAGCATTCTTGATTTCTTTGTTCTCATTGGGAGCATTTTTTTTTTGTAAAAGCATCAAAATTCCAGCAGCGAGAAGGCAAATTCCAAGGGCAATGAAATAGGTTTTAGAGTTCAATTTCCATGACGACGACCAGATACAAAGTGGGACACTGCATAGCAGCAATAGTGAAAGAGGTCTCCACGGAATCCATTTCTTCAATTGAAACTGAATACTACCAGAGGCCGTCACAACTGTATTGCAACTCAGTCCGGTGAATCTCACAAACGACTCCGATCCGCTATACTGCGACAGCAATGCGAGATATAGACTTCCGCCACCAAAGCCGGCTGAGCTATAAACAAGCGCTATAAAAAAGAAAACGACTGAGTTGAAAATGGTCAAAACGATGGGCTGAATGTGTGCGACAAATTTGAGGAAGAAGCGTTGCGAAACAATTCACGAGAATTTGAAATTAAACAAACGAGAAAAAGATACTTTGAATAGATCACTCGATTGTGCTAGTGATTATGAATTAGTCTTCTCGATTTTCGCCTGATACAATTTGTTTATCACACATCCATCACACTTTTTCTTTGATGAAAAATAATGCGAATAGACAAACCAACTGAGGTAGGACAAAGCGGCGAGAAATGATATGATAACGAGTAACTCTTGCATCACTTCAATAAATTAAACACGATGAACGCAGCAATATACGCCATAATAGCCATGTAAACAATTTGAATCACCGGCCATTTCCACGACTTCGTTTCGCGCTTCACAACAGCAAATGTCGCCATGCACTGCATAGCGTAAACATAAAATATCATCAGTGAAACACCACTGGCGAGGTTGTAAACCGGTTTTCCTGTGAGTGCATTTTTCTCCATCTTCAACCTGTCTATCATCGAAGTGTCTTCATCAAAGTTTTCACCAACACTATAAATCGTAGCCATGCTTCCCACAAACACTTCTCTTGCAGCAAATGATGTAATCAATGCGATGCCAATTTTCCAATCATAACCAAGTGGTCTGATAACAGGTTCTATTGTGTGACCAAGAATGCCGATATAGGAATTTTCGATTTTCACTGCATTCATTGCTTTCTCGTATTCAGCAGATTCTGAGTCTGAGGGATCTACGGGAATCTGAACTGCAGCCGTTGCCTTTTCGATTCTATCGCCCGGTCCATAGGAAGCCAATGCCCACAACACGATGGATATTGCGAGGATTACTTTACCTGCATCGAAAATAAAAATGCGCACTTTCTCCCAGAGATGAATGAAGACCTGCCCCCATTTTGGAAAACGATAAGGCGGCATTTCCATGATGAGATAGCCAGGTTCGGCACTGCGCACGAAAAATTTTAGAATGAAAGCCACAGCCAAAGCAGAGACCAGGCCGAGCGTATAGAGCGCAAACAATACGATGCCTTGCAAATTAAATGTTCCCCATATCAATTTTTCGGGTATCACCAACGCAATAAGTAAGGTGTAAACAGGAATTCTTGCCGAGCAGCTCATCAGCGGCGCCACCATAATAGTGATCAATCTGTCCTTCCAGCTGCTGATATTTCTCGTTGACATGATGCCCGGAATGGCGCATGCGACGCTGCTCATTAATGGTACAACGCTCTTTCCATTCAGTCCGAATGGCCGGACAAGTTTGTCCATGATAAAGACGACACGTGACATATATCCGGTTTCTTCAAGAATCGCAAGAAAGAAAAATAACAATGCGATTTGCGGAATGAAAACAAGTACGCCGCCAATGCCGGGAATGACACCTTCAGCAATCATATCGGCGAAAACGCCTTCCGGCATAAGGTTTTTTGTCCACTGGCTCAGTTGAAGAAATCCTGTGTCAATCCATTCCATAGGGAAAGATGCAATGTGAAAAATCACCTGGAAAATGAGCAATAAAATTCCTGTGAATATGAGATATCCTAAAACAGGATGTACCAGCACCTTGTCTAGTCTATGTTTGAAGTCTTCCGTTATATTTTTCTCTTGTGGAATTCTAACCGCAATCAAAAGCTCACGGATGAATTTGTAACGCTCTTCAGCATCTTCATGTTGTTGATCCGGCAAAGCATCAAGCGAAGGAATAGCAATATTGCCAAACACTTTTCTTGGCCCCTGACTTTCGAAATTTTCGATGGCGTTTCCGAGTTGATCGATACCAACTCCGGTGCGGCCATTCACGAAAACAATTGGAACTCCACCAATAAGCTGCGATAATTTTTTAGTATCCAGATGAAGTGCTTTTTTCTTCGCGAGATCATCCATTGTCAATACAAGGATGAGCGGTACATTCAAATCATATAGTTGCGTGAATAGCAGAAGATTTCTCTCCAGATTTACGGCATCAGCAATGTAAACGAAAAGATCGGGATAGTTGGCCGAACGTGGATTGGAAACGACATCGTAAACAACACGCTCGTCATTCGATCTTGGAAAAACACTATACGTTCCCGGAAGATCAAGTACGTTGATTGCATTACCGGAGGATGTTTTAAACACACCTGATCTTTTATCGACAGTCACTCCCGGGAAATTGCCTACTTTCTGGCGAAGACCTGTCATCAGGTTGAAGAGCGAACTCTTTCCTGTGTTGGGGTTTCCGATAAGTGCAATATTTCTGATCTTCATAATTCCAAAATCATCGGATAATATTATCCAATGCAATAGCAGATGCTTCCTCTTTTCTGAGCGCGAGCACATAACCGTCGATGCTCACCGCTATAGGATCGCCGAATGGAGCCCGGAAGATGACCTTAACAAGTTTACCTTTAAACAAACCCATTTCAACCATTTTTGCTCTGCCAGGACAGTTACCAACTGTACTGACAACGCCCGATTGACCAGGTTTTAGCATCGACAAATCCATATCCTTCAACTCAGAATTATCCAATTGTAAATAGAATCAAACTGACACTAAAATTGAATACCTTGAACAAGGTATTTCTAAGATTAACCTTTTGTGCGGACTAAAAATGAAAATTCAGTTAAAAAACAAAGGGTAGTTTTAGTCCAAAAACACTACTTGCGAATTCAACATCCATAAAGTATCGACAAACAATTCCATATGAAAAAATGTTTTGGTTTCAAATACCAAAGACGCCACATTTGTTGAGCCTTTTAAGTTACTTATCAAATTCTGTAAAATCATGCTCAAAGATTCTGTGCTGAAGAATTGCGCTTTCTGTGTGCCGTTCCTATTACTAATTTCTTTTTATGTTCCCGCACAAAATCATGAGTCCGACCGTGAAAAGATTGTTGCTCTCTATGCAGAAAGAGTACAAATGGAAACCACCGTTGCATACGAAAAGCCACCATTCTCAGCTTTGATTGAAAGTCAGCGCTCGCATCCCGAAAAGTTCAAATATGAATTCCAGATCAAAGATTTGAATATACGTATTGCTAAAATTGAAAGCGAACAAGCTGCGCAAGCCAACGAAAAATCAATAGCGAAACTTGAATTGAAACGCAAGGCATTGATACTGGAGAGATCAGAATTCGAAATTCTGGATGCGCCTGTGCTTTCCAATTATGCACAAGCAGAATTCGACAAAGAAATGTCGCAAGCAACCGAAATGTATGCCGAATTGAAAGATAAGATTGAAAAAAGAACATCGATCACCGACGAAATAAAATCATGTCTGCAAAACGCAGATATACTTCTACGCAAAGCTTCTAAAACGGCGGCCAATCGATATTCCAGCAAGGATGTAACAATCAAAGACGAAAATTGTCGACTCACATTTGCCATTGAAATTCTTGCCATTGATCACATCAAACAAGCAACTGATATTATGTCGAATCTCGATTTGCTACTAAAGTATACCGATGATGAAATCACCGCCATGCGCAAAGGCGATGAGGTTGTACAATATGATGCTCTGCCAGAGGAAAAGTCATCTGAAGAAGCACAAGAGGAAGCTGAACCTATTGCTGAATTGGTGGCCGTTGTGGTTAAACCCGCTGAGGCTCCTGCTCAGATTGGTACTATACCAATTGAGAAAGCTGAGGAGAAAGAAAAGCCAGTTGCTATTGTTCAAACAATGTCCACTGCGATCTCAAAAGAGCACAAGCATAACGAGGTAATCTGTGTAGATGAATTAAAGAACGAAGTGTTTTACACAGTACAGTTCGGCGCTTTCAGTAAGCCGATAGATGAAATCACAGTGGTAGAATTTGGATCAGTTTACAGAGACAAATCCACTGCAGGTATTACAAAATATACTGCAGGTCATTTCAAACAAATGGATCAGGCCCGTCAATACCTTGACAAAGTGCGTGCAAAGGGAATTACAGACGCGTTCATCACGGCATACTCCAATGGTAAGCGCATCACAGTGAGCGAAGCTGTCGAGCTACTCAGTACAATTGAGTAATCCTTGCATTCTTTCTACTACTGATAATTGTGAATTGTAAGAGTCGTTCGAAGCGCAAATTGCCTTTCATTCTGCATTTTCCGGTCACAAATAACTACTTTCGCGCCCTCAAAATTTTACAATGCTTTCAGTTTCAAATTTGTCGCTGCGCTATGGCAAGCGCACGTTGTTCGAAGATGTCAATATCAAATTCACGCCAGGTAACTGTTACGGCGTTATTGGTGCCAATGGTGCCGGTAAGTCTACGTTCTTAAAAATTCTAGCAGGAGAAATAGACGCGCTTACAGGGCAAGTTGTAATCACACCCGGAGAACGGATGAGTGTTTTGAAACAGAATCATTATGAGTTTGATATATACACAGTGTTGCACACCGTTTTAATGGGCAACAAAGTGCTTTGGCAATTGATGAAGGCGAAAGATGATATTTACGCCAAGGCTGATTTCACGGATGAAGACGGAGAAAAGGCAGCTGAGCTAGAAGTTCAGTTTGCAGAAATGGATGGATGGAATGCTGAGAGCGATGCGGCGAATTTGTTGAGTGGACTGGGTATCAAAGAAGCTGATCACAACAAGTTGATGAGTGAGATCGAAGGAAAAGATAAAGTGCGCGTTCTTCTTGCGCAAGCACTTTTTGGCAATCCTGAAATACTATTGCTCGATGAGCCAACGAACGATCTTGACGTAGAAACGATTGGCTGGCTCGAGAATTTTCTTGCGGATTTTCAAAACACCGTGATTGTAGTTTCTCACGACAGGCACTTTTTGGATGCCGTCTGCACACACATTGCGGATATCGATTTTAGCAAGATTCAATTGTACACAGGAAACTATACTTTCTGGTATGAGTCCAGTCAGTTGGCATTGCGCCAGCGTTCAGATCAAAACAAAAAAGTAGAAGACAAGCGAAAGGAATTGCAGGAATTCGTGGAGCGATTCAGCGCGAATGCATCGAAGTCACGCCAAGCTACGAGTCGTAAAAAATTGTTGGATAAATTGGTGATTGATAACATCCAACCATCCACCAGAAAATATCCGGGCATCATATTCAGGCCTGATAGAGAATGTGGAGATCAGATCTTGAACGTAGAAAATATTTCCAAAAAAGCGGACGATGGAAGTGTGCTTTTCAA
Source organism: Flavobacteriales bacterium (assembly GCA_043748015.1). GTDB lineage: Bacteria > Bacteroidota > Bacteroidia > Flavobacteriales_D > Sanyastnellaceae > JAIBBG01. Next base: position 12,301 of record JAYTOA010000098.1, on the reverse strand, counting down.
AGATGTTACATTCACAATGGTGAAGGGTGATAAGGTGGCCATTCTTTCAAAAGAACACAGCGCCATTTCCATGTTTTTCGAGATCATCAACGGCAAAGAAAAACCCGATACCGGAGAGTATAATTGGGGAAGTACCATCACTACAGCCTACATGCCCAATGACAATTCGAGTTACTTCAATGCATCTGACAATCTCATCGATTGGTTGCGCGAATATTCCAGAGACAAAGACGAAACGTATGTGCGCGGCTTTCTGGGAAAAATGCTTTTCAGCGGTGAAGAAGTGATGAAGAAATCCAACGTGTTGAGTGGAGGAGAAAAAGTGCGTTGCATGATTTCGCGAATGATGCTGGCCGGTGCGAATTGTCTGATCATGGACGAACCAACGAACCATCTGGATCTGGAATCCATTACTGCTTTCAACAACGAGTTAAAAGACTGGAAACATGTGGCGCTTTTTTCTTCGCATGACCATGAATTCGTGCATACCGTTGCGAATAGAATCATTGAAATCACACCTAAAGGAATCATCGACAAGCGCATGACATATGATGATTATCTTGCAGATAAGGAAATCACAGCGCAAAGAGAGAGCATGTATACTTAGGTTAATATCGTAGATCACAGGCAACTCAGAAAATTATGCGGTGCAACATAACAATCGCAGAATGACTTGGCGCTATCTAGGATTTGGACTTTGAATAATATTAGAAATCGACGTTTCCGACTTGCTCTTGCATAATTCTAAGAAGTTCCTTTGTTGTAATGTCAGCGCCCATTCTTGAGACATGATCTCCATCAGGAACAAAACAACTATCATTCAAAGACAAACAGCTAAAATCAATCGCTTTCATGTGGTATTGGCTTAAGAGATCATCGTATTTATCGATGTACACCTCGGGGATTCCTCTTCGATAATTCAGGTGCAACGGTGTATTCAGAAAAACCAATTCAACTTCTTTCGACGCACAGAGTTTGATAATTCGATCCAGGTATAATTGATTGATCTGCGAAAAATCGTTGATCCTTTCATCGGTATAAAATTGAAATTTCAATCTCTTTTCCAAAGCCGAATTCGATACCATCGTGCCGGTGAAATCGTTGGAATATGCTCCGAAAGAAACAGGTTCATGCACAAACAAAAGCTTGGCACTTTCAGAGAAAATGCCTCCACACATCGCAGGTAAACGATCAACATTCCAATAGATCAGTTTTAGTTTCTCCTTTACAGGAAGCATGTAGAAGTACTTGGATGAAACGCCGGCAGAATACTCGCCATCAATAAACTTGTCATAATATTCAGACAAACTGTGATAACTGAAGCCCAGGTATACTCTTTCAATACTTGGATTCTCTTCAATTAGTCCTTCCAATTTGTAGTAAGAAAAATAGAATGACTCCGAACGTTCAGAAACATTCTTCCAGTTACTTGCCAAATCATCGTTGATAGCACATTGCGTATGAGAATCACCAATAACAAGGTCAGTGATTCTAGCATCCATTTTGTATTCTATTGTTGATGAGGTGTACGCAACAAATGAAATGCAAGCGACTATGCACACTAGAGGAATGACCGAAAATGCGCCTATTTCTTTTAAGAATTTCCTCATTGGTTCAATTTAAAACTGAAAATAAATAAAGGGCTGTTCCCTACCTGAAAAGTATACAATACTTAGAATAATTGCATAGTAGAATGCCCAGCGAAGAGGCTTGCTCAACTTTACACTTAAGTGCGCAATCGCATATTCTCCTTCTCTGCCCTGCCATTCGATGAAGACCAATATCACGACAAAAATTATTGTAGTCAAAGCTTTACCCATTCCCGCAAAAGAAGGAATCGTAAAAAGTGAAAGTGATAGAATTTCCGAAATGTAACTTACCGCATGTCCAATATTATTTGCTCTAAAAAATATCCATGAAAAAACGACAAGGCCAAATGTTAACATCATGAAAAATAGTTCTTTGATATTAGGTAAATTTCTTCCCTGCGCAACTATATCCAGATTATTTCGGTTGTTATTGGTTAGTAGATAGGGCAAGAAATAAATTGCATTCAATGCGCCCCAGGCCAAAAATGTCCAATTAGCGCCATGCCACAAACCGCTCGCAATAAAAATGATGAATGTGTTTCTAATTTTCATCAACGAACTGCCGCGACTTCCACCCAATGGTATGTATAGATAATCTCTAAACCAGGTGGAGAGTGAAATATGCCAACGCCTCCAGAACTCTGCAATGCTTCTTGAAAAATAGGGGAAGTTGAAGTTCTGCACTAAATCAAAACCGAACAATCGTGCAGTACCAATCGCTATATCCGAATAGCCGGAAAAGTCGCAATATATTTGAAACGTGAAGAACAAAGCACCCACGACCAATGTGCTTCCTGAATAGTCTGAGGAATGATTGAATATTAAATTGGCATATTCTGCGCAATTATCTGCAATGACAATTTTCTTGAATAAACCCCACAGAATTTGTCGCAAACCATCTGCTGCTTTTGTATAGTCAAAATTTCGCCTTACAAAAAATTGAGGCAATAAATGTGACGCCCTTTCAATTGGCCCGGCCACCAGTTGTGGAAAGAAGCATATAAACGCTGAAAAGGCAATTAAGTCGCATGTTGGTTCAATCTTTCGCTTGTAAACATCAATGCTGTAACTTAAAGTTTGGAAGGAGTAAAAACTGATGCCAACCGGCAGAATAATGTTGAGAGAATTAACACTTAGTTTAGTACCAAAGAATGAGAAAGCAGTGATAAAATTCTCTACAAAAAAATTGTAATATTTAAAGAATCCCAGCAAACCTAAGTTTACTAAAACACTTGTCCAGAGAAGTGCTTTTCGTTTGGTTGGATTTTCTTGATGCAAAAATCCAAGTCCTACAGAATAATCAACCAAAGAACTAAACAGAATCAACAACAGAAATCTCCAGTCCCACCAACCATAAAATAAATAACTCGCGACAACGATTAGGAAATTTTGAAGTCTTATACTTCCATTTGTAACAAACCAATAGAGTATAAAAACTATCGGCAAGAAAATCGCAAAGTCTATGGAGTTAAAAAGCATGCCTTCACACTATGGTTTTAATTGAATGCTTGCAAGTTGTCAAAAAAAAATTAAATAATCCTTTATAATAACCAACAAGGAGATCCCTCACTTCGTATCGAGATGACAACTTGCATATTGAATAGGCGTACGGTTGTGGCGCTTCCCTGTGGTACCGAACCAAAGTGCGGGATCTCAATGGGTGAACACACGTATTTCGAGTTCTTCATCAAATTAGGGTATATGAAAAGTATCACTAAAAATATTCGAACGAATCAGCATGCTCATAATGTGCAATTGTTGTCCGGTCAATTGAATTCTCTGGCCATTACTTCGTCAAAATTCCATATCCGATATATTTCCACCTGGTCGGCACAACAAAGTTGAAGAAAATCCTGTCGAAAAAATTCAGGAAATTCCTTTGACGCTCGCTTCTGCCGAAGGCCGACAAAAAACCATTTGCTTTCAATTCGGATTTTGAAAATGCACTTGAGAATACTTTCAATTCTTCCATTGAAACATATCGCCAGCTATCACCCCAACGCACAAACTTTTTACGCAACCAACGATGAAGAGGCGACGCAGACAAGTTTTCAGCAAACATCAATCGACCTCCCGGCTTTAACGCTTTGTGAATCTGATCGAAAACAATTTGCTGCCATGCCTCGTCAACCCTACCTATTCCACCCACTATCGATTTGAAAACGATAATATCAAAGTGGTTCTCAAATGGGATGTTGGTCGCATCAATGTCCTGGTAAGTTACAGATTGAATTCCATGACGTTGATGAAGTGGGCCGGCTATTATTTCAGCACCTTCTAGATCTGAACAAACGACCTTATGACCGTTAAGAGCAAGCCAAAATGAAAGTCCGCCTTCCCTTCCACCCAATTCCAGACAGACCAATTTCGCACCATTGGTCAACCTACTTTCCCAAAATAAAAGCGGCACAGACCACGCGTTCACATCCCACTGAAGAATGTCCTTTCGATGCTGTCGCGTTAGTTTCATTGCAAAAATCTGTATCAGCTTAAAAGTCCAATAATAACTAATGGTTTTACACAAAAAGAATTTTGTTTGCAATGAAAATTTCTTTTGGGGTTCGAGCAACCAAAACCAATGCGAATGAAGTCTAACCTTCAATGAGATTTCTACTAGCGTAAAGCTTCACTTTTATTACTTTTGTGATTACTTATCAACTGAACTATTGCTTGTTGCCAAAACGTGACATACTCATTCATTTTTGTCTTGCTGTAATATTACTTTTTTGTAATTCTACGACTTTGCATGGACAATGCTCTGCGAACGCAGGTCCGAACGTTACAACATGTTCCGGTGTTGGCGTAGCTATTGGCGGATCGCCTACAGCTGTAAATCCCAATCCGGGTGTGACCTATAGCTGGACTCCCGTTGGAGGTCTCAACAATGCATCCGACCCAAATCCTATAGCAACTCCCGCCACGACAACCACTTACACAGTTACCTTGAACGGAGGAGGCAATTGCAACGGGGAAACCGATCAGGTGGTCGTTACAGTTCTTCCTTCACCCAACGCCAACTTCACTTTCGCACCCAACAATACTCCTTGTGCCACAGTTCCGATAGTATTTACGAATACCACAACCACTTGTCCTACTTGCCAGTACTCCTGGAATTTCGGTGATGGTTCACCGGCAGTAAGTCAACAAAGTCCTACCCATACTTTTAGTTCAGCCATTGGCTCAGGAACGCAGAATTTCACAGTTACATTAACGGTTACAGCAGCCAATGGCTGCACGAGCAGTTATTCTACTATTGTAGTCATCAAGAGGATTCCGGAAGCCATCTTGACTGATCCGATCTCTTCATTCACAAATTGTAATGGTGACCCATCATTTCCAATGACCGTGTTTGATGGTGGCAGTACAGCCGGCAATACGAATTATACTATTGTGTGGGGTGATGCAACTGCAAACTACACAAGTGCAACGGCTCCTGCGGGATTAACGCATACATACATTGGAAATTCAGTCTACCCGCTTGTTTACACTGTAACAGGATCGAATGGGTGCACTGCTAGTCAGACATACAACGTTTCCAATATCACGAATCCTTCTATTGGTGCAGCAAATCCTGGAGGAACGCAAGGTTGCGGACCGTTGAACATTTGCTTTCCATTGAATAACTTCGAAGCAAACCACGCCTCAACAACGTACGTTGTTGATTTTGGTGATGGTTCTCCGACGCAGTTGATCAATCACCCGCCACCGACAACTATTTGTCATACTTACACCGGGTCGTCATGCGCAACGAATCCTTCAGGTTATACTTTTTCGATTACAGCAACCAATAACTGCGACCAATCCGTAGCGACGATTTTCCCTGTAAAAGTTTACAATGCTCCGGTAGCATCCTTCACTGCCAATCCTGTTCCTGCTTGTGTAAATGCAAATGTTACTTTTACCAATACTTCAACTGCCGGATATAATAGCACTTGTAGTCAGACAGGAACTTACGCGTGGACTTTTGGTGATGGATCACCGACCGTTACCGTAGCAACCCTGGCAAGCCAGACGCATGCCTACAACGCTCCGGGTAATTATACAGTGACATTGGTTGCCACAAACGCATGTGGAAATTCAACTGCCTCACAAGTTATCTGTGTTGAGCCGGCACCGAATCCTGTATTCACAGTTAACAGCAATCTTGGTTGTTTACCGATGGCTGTGAATACCACAAACACAAGCACAAGTCCGAATAGTTGTAGTACTGTTACCGCTTGGATCGTTGATTATGTCGATTTGCCCTGTTTGCCAAATACAGGCACCTATTCCTTCACAGGCGGAACGAGCGCGAGTTCACTCAATCCACAATTCAGTCTGACAAGCGTTGGCACATACACCATTCGATTGCGCATGACCAATGCGTGCGGAGTTTTTGAAGACACAGAAGTAATAACTGTCAATACGGTTCCAGTCGTTACTGTAACAACACCCAACAGCGTATGTGTTGGAACAGGCGGAGTTCCTGTTGGAACAGTTAATGGTTGCAATCTGCCGATTACTGCCTACAACTGGACATTTGCCGGCGGTGTGCCCGCATCAGCTTCAACACTCATTGCCCCAACAGTTACATATGCCGCTTCGGGAGGATTCAATGCCACATTACAAGCTACCAATGCCTGTGGATCGTCCAGTGCAATTGGAACAATGACAGTCTTGCCTGCGCCAAACGTTCAGATTTCTGCATCAGATATCGACAATACAATTTGCAACGGACAGGCGACGATACTTACTGCAACTGGCGCCGGATCTTATACATGGTCACCAGCTTCCTATTTGTCCAACTACGGAACAAACAACGCAACAGTCCAATCAAACCCTACAAATGTTGTGACCTATACAGTCACAGGAACTTCGGGGTCTTGTACTGATTCAGAAACAATCACACTGAATATTGATCCACTGCCTACGGTCACTTCCGGTGGACCATTCGCTATGTGTGCAGGCCAAACGATGCCACTTTCAGTGAATGTAGCCGGTGGCTCTGGAGTCTATTCTTCCTATTTGTGGACGCCCAATTCGAACCTTAACAACAATGCAATTGCGAGTCCGATAACAAGCACCCCAACGAGTACGAGTTATACGGTGCAGGTCACAGACAACCGGGGATGTATAGGAACGGGCACTGTACCGGTTACTGTTAATCCATTGCCGATTACGAATGCCGGACTTGACATCAATCTTTGCAATCAACCTGTTCCAACTGCGCTCACAGGATTTTCGCCAACCACTGGCGGAACAGGCCCTGGTGGTTCGGGAACATGGAGCGGAACGAATGTCACACCCGCCGGAGTTTTCACACCTGGAGGCGTTGGTTGTGTGACACTTAATTACTGTTTTACAAATGCCACGACAGGCTGCACTGCATGTGATACACGCCTGGTATGTGTTGCTGCACCCATTGCAGCGAATGCCGGACCTGATACTACGATTTGCATGGGCGCGGCGCCCATTCAGTTGCCATCCGGAACATGGACGGGATCAACGAATATCAGCGCAACCGGGCTGTACACACCTGCCGGACCAACGGTTGATGATGTAATTGTTACACAAGGAACAGGATCATGCGCAACCACAGACACGACAATAGTTACAGTATTACCAATTCCCGTTGTCAATGCCGGACCTGATGTTACGATATGTGCAGGGAACTCTGTAGTATTGACAGGTACTTGCACAACTTGCCCCAACGGCCCCGCCAATTTTTGTGTTTGGACAGGAGGCGTCACCGGACCTCCGCAAAACTGCACGCCAACGACCGGAATATTAAACATAACAACTACCTACAATCTGACACTGGTTGATTCAGCGGGTTGTTCCGGTTCTGATCAGATTACGGTTTTTGTCAATCCACTTCCCGGCACAAATGCAGGAGCAGATATGGCTGTATGCAATCAACCGATTGCAACACAACTTTCCGGAACACCGGTGGGTGGAACGTGGAGCGGAACAGCCGTTACTCCAGGTGGTTCTTTCACTCCAACAGGCACCGGTGTTTTCCCATTGATTTATTGCTATACCAACCCTGCGACGAGTTGCTCGAAGTGCGATACCATGAATATGACGGTTTCCAATGCCGTCGTGGCGAATGCTGGACCGGATCTTTCGATATGTCAGAATTCACCGGCACTCAATCTTCCGACACCAACACCCGGTGGACTTTGGAGCGGACCTCCGGGAACGCCTATCACTATTGGCGGTTTCTTCACTCCATCCACAGTTGCAACTTACGAAATCGTGTATAGTCTCGGTGGCGGAACTTGTATCACCACTGACACAATGATTGTTACAGTAAGGCCGCTTCCTAGTGTGGAGCTTGGCCCGAATGTCACTATTTGCATCAATGATTCTACGCAACTCAACGCAGTTATAAATGGAGGTACAGGTCCTTACACGACATCATGGAATTTCGGAACATGGCTGTCGAGTTCTTCCATCATCAACCCTTTAGCGTTCCCTCCAAGCAATACAACTTTCACGTCCACCGTAACCGACCTTTACAACTGTGTCGGAACAGATCAGGTAACAGTTTTGGTAAATGGATTACCGATTGTGGAAGCCGGACCCGATATCACAGTTTGTAACCAGGCCATTACAGAAGTACTCACAGGATTTTCCGCCAATACACCGGGTACAGGCTTCTGGTATGGGCCGGGAATTTCCAATCCTAGCGGTGAGTTTACAAGTCCGGGAGTAGGAATCTACTGGTTATATTATGAATTTACTGCAGGTGGAAATGCATGTAGTGCAACAGATTCCTTGCAAGTCACTGTCATACCACCTGTATTTGCCAATGCCGGTCCGGATCTTTCGTTTTGTCAAAATGTTGGTCAGTATCAATTGACAGGTTTCAACCCTCCGGCCGGTGGAACATGGAGCGGAACTGGTGTGATAGATGCCACGGCCGGAATTGTTCAAACAGAAGTTGCAGGCGTTGGAACGTGGACGATTACCATCAACAACGGAACAGGAACTTGCCACACGCAAGATCAAATGACGTTAACAGTGCTTCCACTGCCTGCAATGAATAGCGGTCCAGGTGCAGTAGTGTGTGGAAATGCCAATATTTTCAACATGCCCGGATTTACTCCGTCGACAGGAGGAACCTGGGAAGGACCCGGAATAACGAATGCCGCCCTCGGAACATTTGATCCGGCTGTGGGAACAGGAATTCACGACATATTCTATTGGTATGTGAGTCCGGCGAATGGATGTTCTGATACAGTGGCAACAACCGTGAATGTATCACCTGTACCTGTTGCCAATTTCACTTTACCCATTTTAGGTTGTACGAATGCTCCGGTTGGCATTGTGAATCTCAGTACGGGCGCGTCTGCATATGCATGGAATTTTGGCAACGCTGCTACAGCAAGTGGTAGTCAACCGGTGTACACCTATCCTGCACCTGCACAAGGAATTTTCAATGTCACGATGATAGCGTCCAATGTATTTGGATGTGCTGATACTGCATCTAACGCCAATGAAATCATCAACCCACCGCAAGCTGCTCTTACCATTGACCCGTCACAAGGCTGTGCTCCACTGCAAGTGACATTCGACAATCAAACAGTAGGATTGTATACTACCTACAACTGGAATTTAAGCACTGGAACATCAATAGATAGTATTCCAACGCCAATGACATATCAGCAAGGAAATGATGTGGTGATATACCCTATTTCACTCACGGCAACGAATTTCTGTGGAATTTCGATTGACAATGATCAGGTTACAGTTCTTCCTCAGCCTATCGCCGGATTTGGAACCAATCTCGATGTTGATTGTTCGCCATTTGAAGTGGAGTTCAACAACACATCAACAGGATTGCCGGATGTGTATTCGTGGAATTTTGGCGACGGAACAACAAGTGGATTGCAAGAACCAGTTGTACATATTTACTACGCCGATACCGTAGCTGTCGATTATACCATTTACTTATACCTGAGCAATCAGTGTGGACTCGATACCGCAGAATATACAATTACCGTATTACCAAATACTGTGACGGCTTTCTTCAATACGAATGTTACATCAGGCTGTGAACCATTGACAGTTGAATTCACAGATTACAGTGATGGCGCGACACAGATCAGCTATAATCTTGGCGACAATACGCTGACAGGAAACGACAATCCAACGCATACATACAACGTAGGTGATTACACCATCATGCAGTATGCAGACAATGGTTGCAGTTATGACACTACGCAAATTACCATTCACGTTTTGGATTCACCCAATATCGACTTTTCAACGAATGTGATCAATGCGTGCACGCACAACAACATTCAATTCATTCCGGTGATTGATAATTCAGTTGAGTTCGACTGGGATTTTGGTGACGGAACCTCATCCGATATTTCAAATCCTTCGCATGAATATCTTACAGGAGGCAATTATATAGTCACTCTCTCGACATCGAATACTAACCTTTGCACGGCAACAGTTTCACATCCATTTACTGTTTTCGAAGGACCTGAAGCCTCGTTCACAGTGCCTAACACACTTGGGTGCAGCCCATTCAATATTTGTTTTTCCAACTCGACCACTGCAGGCAATTTCTATAGCTGGGATTTTGGAAATGGCAGCACAGCGAACACGATGAACGCATGCTACACTTACGAAAATTTCAGTTCGGCTGCCCAATTGCATACAGTCACCATGATAGCGCAAGACATGCAATTGTGTTCCGACACCATGACCATGAATATTATAGTTGCTCCTCAACCTGTGAGTGCATTCACACTTTCCGGTTTTGAATCATGCTACTTCCCGCAGCAGGTCGCCGCGACTAATTTTTCACAATTCGCGAACGGATATACATGGTATGTGAATGGCGATCAAGTTCCCGGTCTAACCAATACTGCCTTCTTATTCAGCGATGTTGGTACGTACAATGTTGACCTCGTAGCATCCAATCAATTCGGTTGCACATCCACAAGTTCGTCACCTTATGTGATACACCCTCTCCCCGATTTGCTCTTCACTGCCGATCCATATTCCGGTTGTGTTCCGCTAACGGTAAACTTCACCAATGAAAGCACAGGATCTACGAACTATGTTTGGTTATTCGGTGATGGCGCATCGAGCATCTATCCGAATCCTCAACATACATATGGAACACATGGATTCTTTGACGTTCAATTGGTGGGCTTCACCGATCAGGGATGTTTCGATACACTTACTGTAAATGATCTGATAAAAGTTTATCGATTGCCAATCGCAGATTTTAGTGTAGAACCTGAAGAGACGACTATCTACGAACCCGAAATTGGCTTCTTCAATGAAAGCGCATTTGCGAATTTCTACGAATGGAATTTTGGTGATGGCACAACCGCGGTATCACAAAACGCTGCGCACACCTATGCGGAGGCAGGAGTCTGGGACGTTACACTAACTGTCTGGACGAATTTCGGATGTAAATCTGTTGCACGCGATGTTGTCATAGTGCATGATATATTCAATGTATTTGTACCCAATTCATTTACACCAGATGGTGATGATATCAACGAAGTCTTCTTACCGAAGCTGACCGGACTTGATTTCATTGAACATTATCGATTTGAAATTTTCGATCGATGGGGCACAACTATTTTCACAACCAAAGATCCTCTTCAGGCATGGACGGGTGATGTGCGCAATGGCGAATACTTCGCGAAAGACGATGCATACAATTGGCTGATCACTGTGCAATTGAAGGGATCGGACAAAGAGCGTGTTTACAACGGTCACGTGATACTCGTTCGGTAACTACCAATGGAAATACGCTGAATAATTCACGTGCCGAGGTGATTGCTCGGTGGACATCCGTATCCAATTGAACCTAATATCTCATTTACAATCTTCAACTTCCTTAAGTTTGTGAAAATAAAATTGCATGTCGGAAAGCATATCCCATAATCAACTAAAGGAAAAGATTGTACAATTGAATCAAGCATTCAGCGTGAATGTTGATGCGGAAGATTTCAAGTCAGAGAACTACTCTACATCCAGCGTAAAGGAATTGCTTATGCAAAAGATTACAGAAGAGTTGAGTGGCGAATGGACATCTGACATGGCGTTTCACAAATTGCGCGGAGCCATTGCCGAAATCACATCAACCCCGCCCGCTTCCATCACATTGGATAGCGAATTGAATACGCTTTTACCCAAAAGTGGACGAAAGAAAAATTTGACGCAGCTAGAAAACAAGCTCGGCTTCAAGATGGATATTCTCAAACCAAATTCAGCACTTTACGGAACGTTTATCCTTCTCTTCTTCGCATGCATACCCGTTGGAATCGGAATGGACTGGTTTCTCAGTGGCATTTGCATGATTGTCTTTGGCGTAATCATTTATGTTCTCGGTAAAACCGGAAACAACTTCAGAATGAAAACCGTGGGACAACTTGCAGATTTTCTTGCCTGGAAAAATTACCTCGTACAAAAGCGCGGAATGAAAGAAGTAAACACCTCAGAGATTCAGTCAAAAGTGGATGCGCTCATTTCTTGAGCCAGTCAAAATCTCCTCTTGAAATAATCAGCAAAAATACAATTGAATAGAGAACTTGATTTCGATTCAGTTGATATCAAGCGCTCATTTTCTTTGCTTTCTGAAATTCCTTTTGTGCAATTCTGGTGCGCCACGAGGCGTGTGATAAATAAATAACCTAGAGAGATGAAAGTTCTTTCCATTCAAATTTGTCGTTCGGGATGAAGTTACCCTGACACTC
>JAYTOA010000097.1:0-14828 GCA_043748015.1 Flavobacteriales bacterium | reverse complement strand
ATGCGTTCCGCCATTTCTTCTGTTGGCTTGAATGCTCGCTCCAGAAACGAGTTTTCCGGTATCATGGCTTTATTGATCTTGGCAGAAATGTCGATGATGCCATTGGCGAAAAACATCAACACAGGTGATAAAAGCACGAGAATACCGCCTTTTGACAGCAACAATTGATTGACGTTTTTTCCACCAAAGAGGAGAAAGAAAAAAAGTACAGGGAATAGAAAAGTAAAAATCTGCGTTACATTGTTCATCCACATCAGTGCCTCAGCGTATTCAGGTGTTGGATTGGCAAGAACGGCAGGCATTTGCTCAAGTGGAATGCTGTAAACAGTAACACCAATGCCCATGGCAGTGACCGATCCGATGCCCATCGACGTGAGCGTTATCGCCATGAAGAGGATAAATTGAACATGTGGCGGCAATCCTTTTAGCAATACATTCATTCTACAAAAGAAGCAAAGTATCTTAGCCGCCCGATACAACATGCCGAATATTGGTAAAATAGTACTTCCGGATTTTCCGCTACTGCTCGCTCCCATGGAGGACGTGAGTGATCCACCATTCCGTATGGTGTGCAAAAAGCACGGTGCAGACCTTATGTACACTGAGTTTATCAGTAGTGAAGGTCTCATTCGCGATGCCGCGAAGAGCCGTATGAAGTTGGACATTTACGAATACGAGCGCCCTATCGGGGTACAGATTTTTGGAAGCGATATCGACACCATGGTGAAGTGCGCCGAAATCATCGAAGCTACCAACCCCGATCTGCTTGATATCAACTATGGATGTCCGGTGTCCAAAGTGACGTGCAAAGGCGCGGGTGCCGGCATTCTCAAAGACATTCCGAAGATGGTGGCCATGACTGAGGCGATTGTAAAGGCTACGTCGCTTCCTGTCACAGTAAAGACGCGTCTTGGTTGGGATGAAGAAAGCAAAAATGTGGTGGAAGTGGCCGAGCGCCTACAAGACATTGGAATTCAAGCACTCACTATTCACGGTCGCACCCGTGTACAAATGTATAAGGGTGAAGCTGATTGGGCTTTGATTGCCAAGATCAAAGAAAATCCGCGAATGAAGATTCCGGTGTTTGGAAATGGTGATATTGACTCTCCGGAAAAAGCATTGGAATATCGCAACAGATACGGCATCGACGGGATCATGATCGGTAGAGCGAGTATTGGCTATCCTTGGATATTCAATGAGATCAAACACTATTTCGCTACCGGTGAAAAATTAGCTCCGCCTTCTATTCAACAACGCGCAGAAGCTTGCCGCGAGCATTTTGAGTTTTCACTCAAGTGGAAAGGAACCGTTCTTGGTGTACTTGAAATGCGCAGGCACTATAGCAACTACTTCAAAGGACTTCCACACTTCAAGGAGGACCGCATGCAACTTGTCACTACTCACGAGCCTCAAGAAATTCTTTCTAAGTTGGAAGAGATTGTGGTGAAGTATGATGGGGTGGAGTTCCTCAGTTAAACGCTTAGATTGCTTGACAAGCAGAGGAATTATTTATTAATAATTACGCTTACGCTTTGCGCAGGAACTCCGTCCGCAACACAATACTCGACCCATTCACTTTGCAGTCAACCTCGTCTTCATCATTGGTGAGGCGAATCTTTTTCACGACTGTACCTTGCTTTACGGTGAGTGATGATCCTTTTACCTTGAGGTTTTTGATCACTACTACTGAATCTCCATCATTGAGGATATTGCCGTTGCTGTCTTTGACTTCCATAGAATTTGTGCGAATAATATTTGCGTGAAATTAGGATTGAATGTGCAATTAAGTTGTACTTAAGTGTTTCCGCCTAATGTCGATGTTGTCACTTCAATATGTAAAGTTTATCATGATGTTTGAAGTGGTGATTGTGTGTGTGCTGAAATTCGAAACTTGTCATGTACTCGATATACTTTTCTTCATCCTGAATTTTTTCTTGATAAGCACTCTTGATCATTTTCCGGAGCAATATTTTTTTACCTCCTTTCGTCAAGGAGAAATATTCAAGGAGAAATTGAGATTCCTTTTCGATATCCCGAAAGTCGCCCCCAATAACACTTACCGCGCTATTCGATTTTTGTCCTGATGCATTGACTTTGTAATCACTGCACCAGGCCTTAAGGTACAATCGCTTCTTTTTTCGTTTTTTTAATTCGCCAAATTCCAAACTGTCGACGGTGAAATTCGATTTGCCATAGTGAGTATTTAACCAGTGGGCATATGTGATTTGTTTGTGAAGCTCATTCTTTTCGTTTGCATCTGTACTTGCTCGGAAAGCAATGCGGGCTACTTCCTCTGCTTTTTCCAACGCTTGTCGAATTTGGTTGTCTGCCTTTTGTAATGATGAAATTTTTTGCGACTTTCGATTGATGCATTTTTGTTTCGATTCTCCTTTTGTTTTTAGTTTCGAAATGCATGCCTCCAAACGCTGGATCTTTTCATCATGCAGTCCCGGATCTTTAAAGTCGGCAATTATTTTTCTTTCAGGATTTACGGTGTGAAATGTCAAGCCGTTGGTGTCATTGTCAAAACGAATAGCCGAACTGATATCTATCGCCAGTTCATTTCCAGTTTGACTCGTCGAATATTTATCAATCGTCGGATTGGTGATTGTTTTGAAGAGGATTTCCTTTTTATTCACGCTGACATCGGCGAGTACAGTATAAAAGCCGGACAATGATTCGTTTGGAATATTCAACATGAGTCTATTCTCTCCAACGAGCATCCATCGACCTTGCATCATTTCGAATGCAACTGCTAAATTGAGCAGTTTTTTTTCGTCCGAATAATATTGCCTGATATCTCCGGATCGTGTAAACTGTGATTGGTCTTCTTTATCCAATCCCGTTTCCGCATCCATTTTGAAGCGATTGAAAGTTTTGTGTCCCGCTACGTAGACCAACTTGCCTTCTTTTGCGCCACCTAAGTTGAAACTATCTAACATCAGATATGTCTCTTCTACCAGAATGCAATCACTGCAAATACTGTCATTGTCAAAGTTGTAGTAGTTGCGTATTGGCACTTCTTGAGCCACGAGTACTTCATGATTGTTCACGTTTTGTTTTTCCTTGTAAAGTCCATAGCCCTCACAAACTCGCAAACTGAATTGAGAGGCCGTATTCATATTGATGACAGCGGGCGGATGGACAGGCTTCCATTTTTTACCGGGTTCTTTGCCGTGAAATGTTTCGCGATAGTTGCCACATGAAGCAAGCGAAACAATTGAAACTAGAATAGCTATAGAGGATTTCATCGTTTACTTTATTGCTGTTGAGTTAAAACCGCGATAACCATAACAAGCAGAGTATCGTGTTTTCAATTGCGGCTGATGCAGCGGCATACCTAGTCCAGTGTGAATGAGGTTTTGCATATCAATTCTGCCTACCTCAAATAGGTTCATGCCGAAGTACATGTTGTTTTCAAAACCAATGGTGAGATTGTATCCACCCTGATTTTTGAATGCTTCTCGCTTGTCTATGTAGGGAATGTAATCAAGTCGTAATTGACGAGCAACTTCATAAGCATTCTGTTGAAAGCCCGTGAACTTATCATACCGTAGAACAATTTCCGTAATCAGAGCGTGATCACTCGGAAGATAAACGCCAACATGTCCGCCACCTGTCCACCAGCGATCGTATGCGTCTCCTTGTGCAAGTTTTGTTTCGAAGAAGGGTCCGTCGTTGGAATAATCCAGTTGCAATGGACCTAAACCAAAATTGAAATTTCCGACTTGTTGATGAACAACGTCTGCTTTACCCAATCCACTGATGAATGTTGTACCCAGCGTTGCAGAAACTCCATAAGGATCATAAAGTGCAGCTTGTGAATTCGCTTCGATTTTTGAGATAGGTCTTCCGTAGGCTTTGGATTTTGAAAACGTGCCATCGCTTCGCACATTTGAAAATCCGGCGAGGACGGCAAAACTGTTGCGTAGTTCTGCACGAATTTTTTCTCTTTCTCCTACCATCAAGGAACTTCCCAGACCTCCTCGGAAGATGAGTAACTCGGGCTGGAACACCAACATGAGAGGCGGAGCTACATAACTCGACCCTGTATTTCCCAGCTTTTCATGAACATTATTCACCGGCCGATTCACGTCAATGGCTCTTGCCATTCCACCACTTATGCAAAGTCGAAGTTGTCCATTGTTGCGCTCGCCGTACGTCACGTTGATTCCAACTTGAAATCCAAATATGAATTTTCGATGGAGCAACGCATCTTCTCGTGATGAAGCCAACATTCCCTCAACGCTTCGCAACTTTAAATCCTGTTGAGCGAATGTGTATTGTGATATAAGAGTGGTGAAGAAAAGAAAAAATATCCTTGGAGGAATGCTAATGAATCGACTACCCGTAATTGGAATAGATCGCATGTTTTGGTAGTTATTGGGTGTATAGTTGGCACAATAATATTGAAAATGAATCAAAAGTGATATTTTTTTAGTGGGAATTGTTCTATCCTCTGCAGCACTGTGGTTTTTTCTCAAGTGAGATTGTATTCTTTTTTGATACAATGCTTGTGTCCTTGCCAATTGAAAGAAAATTTTTCCACTGCATTTTTGAGTGTGGCAATTGTGGTGTGGCAAAATGATTTTGCCACACCGTAATTGCCACATAAATAAATTATGCTTGAAGTTTCATCGATTCAATTTATTGCCATAAAAATCAATCTCCCAATTGCGTTGCGATTTTTTAAGACCAAGTGCCGGACCTTTTTATCCCGCATTACACATTTAAACTTTTCTATCGCTTGATTTGGAATTCTATGTTTCGGAAGTTTTGGAGCTGAATTGCTTTCTTACATCCTGTTAATGTCTTGATTTCAATGGCGTTTGAGAAGCAGATTCAGTCATGTTTAAAACTTACCATCACCTTCCCCTTTTCTAAATCCGTAACTTGCCTCACATATTATTACCTGTCCATGAATGTATTGATCTTAGGTTCTGGTGGAAGAGAGCATGCAATGGCTTGGAAAATTCTACAGAGCTCACTTCTCACCAATTTATATGTAACTCCCGGAAATGCGGGCACAGCTGGTATCGCCACGAACATGGATGTAGCAGTGAATGATTTCAAAGCGATAAAAAAGCTGGTAATCGAAAAGAAAATCACACTTGTGGTAGTTGGTCCGGAAGGTCCACTTGTTGATGGTATTACTGATTTTTTCACGAAGGACAAAGACCTCAAAAACGTTGGTATCATTGGTCCGGACGCTTCTGCAGCAAGACTCGAGGGAAGTAAAGATTTCGCCAAACAATTCATGGTGAAGTATCATATACCAACAGCGAAATACGCATCGTTCACCAAAAGCACGTTGAAGGAAGGGCAACAATTTCTCACGACAATGAAGCCTCCATTTGTGCTCAAAGCAGATGGACTCGCTTCAGGAAAGGGTGTGCTGATAATTGATAATCTGAAGGAAGCCCAGAATGCGTTGGGCACTTTGTTGGACGGTCAATTTGGTGAGGCAAGTCGTAAGGTGGTCATTGAGGAATTTCTCAAAGGTGTGGAGATGTCGGTATTCATCATCACCGATGGAGACTCTTACAAAGTACTACCAACGGCGAAGGACTACAAACGCATTGGTGAAGGCGATACCGGATTGAACACCGGTGGCATGGGCGCAGTAAGTCCTGTGCCATTTGTAACGCCTGAATATCTTGATAAGATTGAAGCGCAGATTATTATCCCAACCATGAAGGGATTGCGCGCGGAAGGCATCAAATACCGTGGTTTTATATTCTTTGGATTAATAAAAGTTGGCAATGAGCCTTTCGTAATCGAATACAATTGTCGCATGGGTGATCCGGAAACGGAAGTGGTCATCCCTCGCATCAAGAGCGATTTTCTTCATTTGCTGGAAGGCGCTGCAACCGGTAGTTTATCGGAACAGCATATCGAAATCGATCACCGCGCGGTAGCTACTGTCATGCTTGTTGCAAAGGGCTATCCCGAAAATCCGGATAAAGGAAAAGAGATAAAGGGTTTGGATCTGATCAAAGGAAGCATTGCATTTCACGCCGGAACAAAACTATCAAAAGATAAAATTATCTCCAATGGCGGCCGTGTTATTGCCGTCACCTCTTTCGGTGGAGATATAGAAGAGGCACTCGAACGAAGCTACAAAAGCGCTGAACTTATTCAGTACTCCGGGAAAAATTACAGGAAGGATATTGGGTTTGATTTGAAGAAGTTGCTGGCGAAGGCGTAATGTGTTTCACGCAGACTTTCTCAGTTATATAGTTATTGGGTTATTAGGTTATTGAGTTATTGCGTGGAGTATGGGTAGAATTGTTGAATGTTTCATAGTTCCTGAAATACTAAGTTATTGGTTATTGCATAGAGCCAAGGCAATAGAGTTGAGAGCTTCTGTGTATTTAAGTTACTTCCTGGAGCCAGGGTCACAACCCTGCTCGTCATAAACTGCGGTCCGCGCAATAACTCAATAACCCAATAACAAACAATAAGGGCCGCCAAAACTGACAGCCCTTCAATATCGAACAATAGATAAAAATCAAACAGTTGTCCCGTCCTGAGCCGCTTTGCGGTTATAGTTTTTCTGACGCATCAGCCAATAAGTGATCGCAACGAATGCGAATCCTATGCAGATCCAATTGAACCAATGCGACATAGGCTCAATAACGTGATGAAATGACCACTGAAAGAAGTCTATGACAGGCTGTAGAATGCTTTGAAGATTCATGGTTGAAAAAATTGTGAGGCAAATCTAATCAGAGTGTTCAATTACTCAACCTTTGCCATTCATTTTTGTCGTCTTTAATATGTGAACATGATTCTTCGCTCGCTTGCTTCAAATCAACCGTATACATTGATCGCCGTACCGGTGACAGTGTTGGCGGCTCTGTTGCCTGCAGTGTGGCAAACTGGATTGGTTCCATTAAGAGTTGATTTTCCTGCTGACGAGATCTTCCAATACGTCTATCGGAGCAAGGAAGCCGTGGTTGGATTGACAGCCTTACTCATCATTGTTGGTGCCTTTGTCAGTAATGGCGTCTTCAACAGACATGAATTTTACAACGTGCCGGTGTATGTTCCGGCGGTGATGTATGCGATGACGGCCACAGTTTTGAGTGTGATACAGCTTTCTTTACCGCTCCTGCTTGCCAATGTTTTTTTGCTTGCGGGTCTCAACAGGCAGTTGCAGGTTTTTCGACAATCAAGGGTATTGGCTGAATATTTCGAAAGTGGTTTCTGGTTTGGAATGGCTGCAGTGTTTTTTCCACCGTATCTCGCGCTGGCTGCAGGACTGTGGGTAACAACACTCGTTACGCGATCATTCCATTGGCGTGAACATTTTTTACCGCTGATTGCTTTTTCTGTTCCTTTTCTCTATTGGCTCACCTGGAAATACTGGAACAATGAAATGGACAGCCTCGTGCTTTTCCGCAAAGTATTGACCTACGATATTCAAGGATTTTTCTCGAGCTTTTCCTGGGCTGAAACTTTGTTCTTTCTTGTCGCGATCATCTGTCTGGGATTGGCCTTGCCACGATATTTATTCCTTGCAGATAGAGCCTCCAATAAAGCGAGAAGCGTAAAGAGCGTATTTCTTATCATGGCTCTTTCGATGGCGCTGGCAATGGTGCTGGGCTATTTACTGGTGCTGAAATGGGTACTGCTCACCATGCTTCTCCCCATCACTTTCGTAGGAGGGTATTGGTTTACCAATTACAGATATTCACTTCTTGCTCCTTTTGCATTCTATGCCTATTGCACAGCAGCCACATTGGTAATGCTACACTTCTATCACATTATTCCGTGATAGATTACTTTATTTTGTAGTAAGTCTCGTCGGTGATATCGAAGAAATAACTGTTCTTCATGTTCGTAGCGAAGAATTTCTTCATGACATCGCTACTCTCGAATTTTTCTCTGATGTTGGAAGTCACTGCTGACAAGACTATTTTGTTGTCACTCTCTTTCGTAACCTTATAGAAGTAAAAAGTATTTCCAAAATCGGATAATTCTTTTACGTTCAGGAATGTCACTCCTTCGATTTCAGTGACGTGAATGGAGAAATTTTCAATGGTAGGATCGCTACCCTCGTTGATGGTTGTCTTCACGATTTTCGCTGTGCCGTTGTCACCTGCTTTTACATCCACTTTTACACCTGTATTATCCGCCTGTTCCCATATGCCAAGCAGATAAGGAGGGAATTTTCCTGAAGCCTCACTCAATGGATTTTCATTGTCATATGGACATCCTGTGAATAGGAATGCACTGATTACAAAGGAGCATATGGTGAGTAATTTCGAGATTTTCATAGAGTCAGGAGGTGTTATATTATGGCCAAATAAAGCGATTTTATTCCATTATGGAATAACAAGTCTTCAAGGAATTAGAATTTTCTTCCGAAATTTGATTGCCCGACCTTTAGTGCTGACAACTATTGAGGTAGTTACTTTGTCTAGTAGAAACGGATTCGTGAAATATTTTTTAAGCTACATATTGATTTTGCTTTTTTCTGCTGAGCTGCATTCACAAGCAGAGTTCGTGGAAAACAAAGGTCAATGGCCCGACCGGGTGCGCTTTCGCGCGGAATTACCTGCAGGCGCTATCTGGGCAGAAGATCACGCATTTACCTTTAATTTTTACGACCCAAAAATTTTGCAATACTTGCATCCGATGGACAATGAATCGGAAGCTGATCCGATTTGTAAAAGTCACGCCTACAAATTGCATTTCGCGGGAAGTAATGTTCCCATAGCAACAGGTAGCAAACCCTCAACGCATTACTATAACTACTACCTGGGAACCGATGAAACGAAATGGGCGAATCATTGTCAGGTTTTTAATCGAAGTGATTTCACCAATCTTTACAACAATATTGACCTTGTTCTTTATTCCGCGAATGGAAATCTAAAATACGATTTCATACTGCGACCCGGCGCTTCTGCTGATGACATCATCATTGAAATGGAAGGTGCTGAGATGTATCTCGAAAGCGTTAATGGAGTGAATGAATTGGTGGTGAAAACATCAGTGAATGTCGTTCGTGAAAAAGCGCCATACGCTTATCAGATCATCAATGGTGAAATGAAAGAAGTGAAGTGTCATTATAAACTTGACAATAACAAACTTCGTTTTGTTGTCGGGAAATACAATCACAATGTCAATCTGGTGATTGATCCTGAAATCGCATTCTCTACTTTTATCGGATCTACAGCTAGCAATTTCGGTTTCACAGCCTGTGATGATTCTCAAGGAAATCTTATTTCCGGTGCTGCGGTTTTTGCGAATGGTTATCCAACAACATTAGGCGCGTATTCAACCAATTTCAATCTTGGAACAGCGAACTACATGGACATTGCCATTTCCAAATTCAATACAGATGGAACTGCATTGTTGTACAGTACTTATTTCGGAGGCTCAAGACAAGAAACTCCGCATAGCATCATTGCCGATGGCAACGATAATTTTATAGTGTTTGGTGTTACAGGGAGCAATGATTATCCAACTACGAATGGTGCTTTTCAAACTGTATTTCTCGGTGGTCCAACTCTTTCAATGAGTGATTTTTTTACAAGCAGTCATCAGAATGGAACGGATATGTTCGTCTCCAAGTTTGATATGAATGGTGCGCTTTCGGCTTCAACTTTTGTTGGTGGTGATGAAAACGATGGGCTTAATTACGTAGGTCAATTATTTTACAACTATGGAGATGCATTTCGGGGTGAAATAAACGTAGATGCCTCCGACAATATTTTCGTCGCATCTGTTACACGAAGTCAAAATTTTCCAATGGCCGGAAATAGCATTCAGAGTGCACATGGCGGCGGAGCAAACGATGCAGTAGTTTTCAAATTGAATGCGACACTCACCAATCTTTTATGGAGCACTTATATCGGTGGAAATGGTGAGGATGCATGTTACGCCATCGAGTTTAAAAACAATGGTTCTATTGTTATTGCCGGCGGAACAACCAGTGGCAATTTCCCTCATGTATCAAGTGGCGTAGACGTGACGCACAATGGAGAGACCGATGGTTTTATCACTCAGATCGACGCTGTAAGTTTTGCCGTTACATCAGGCACGTTCAT
Organism: Flavobacteriales bacterium; assembly: GCA_043748015.1. Taxonomy (GTDB): domain Bacteria; phylum Bacteroidota; class Bacteroidia; order Flavobacteriales_D; family Sanyastnellaceae; genus JAIBBG01. The sequence goes on along the minus strand of JAYTOA010000097.1, from coordinate 4,770 downwards.
AGGTACTACTGAATACGATCAAGTCTATTTTGTGCAGATAGATGATCTCGACAATGTTTACGCATACGGACAAACTGCCGGCAATATGCCAATCACTACCGGGCTTTATGGTCAGCCCAATAGCGGTCAATTCGTGAGTAAGTATAACAGCTCACTTTCTTCACTTACATGGAATACTACTATCGGAACCGGAAGCGGTGAAATAGATATTTCACCCACCGCTTTCCTGGTAAGTGATTGTGAACAGATTTACATCAGTGGTTGGGGAGGCAATGTGAATTCATCTTTCTGTTCGAGTCATCCTTGTGGCGCCATTTTCAGTACCACCGACGGATTGCCTATTTCGGCTGATGCGTTTCAATCAACAACTGATGGCAGCGACTTTTATCTATGCGTTTTGAACCCAAATGCAACCGAACTTTTGTACGCATCCTATCTCGGCGGCGCACAAAGCGCAGAGCACGTTGATGGCGGCACATCAAGATTCGATAAAAACGGAAGTGTGTATCAGGCGGTATGTGCGGGATGTCACAACAACGATGATTTTCCTACTACACCGGGAGTTTGGAGCAATACTAACAACAGCACAGGTTGCAATCTCGCAGTGTTTCGATTTGATTTGAATGCTGTGCAGGCGCACGTTCAGATTGATGGCCCCGATGAAGTTTGCGCAGGCACTCCGGTTTCTTTTCTCAACTTAACTGTTGGCGCGTCTTCTTATTTGTGGCTGTTTGGCGATGGAACAACGAGCACAGAATTTCAACCCACACATACCTATGAGTTAGGTGGTGAATACACCATTAGCCTGATCGGCATGGACGATGCTTTGTGTGTTACAACAGACACGGCACATGTGAACATTATCATATTGCCGGGAGTTGATCCAACTGTTCAACCTGTAAGTTTGATTTGTCCCGGTGATCAGGTACAACTCCATGCGACAGGCTCAACCAATTTGCATTGGGTGTCCAACGCAACTCTTTCCGCAACCAATATTCCGAATCCGATAGCAACGCCTTTGTCGACTACAACATATTCTGTCATCGACTTCAATACATGTGACGCAGATACTTTGACAGTAACTGTTCCGGTGAGTACCCCACTGACTACTATAAGCCCGGCGATAACGATGTGCGTCGGACAGGAAACGCAACTCGTAGCAACGGGCGGCACAACGTATAGTTGGTCACCAACAACAGGACTAGACAATCCTAACACAGCGAATCCGGTGAGCAGTCCAAGTGTGACGACACTCTACACAGTAAATATTACTACTTCCGATAATTGTCTTGTGCAGCGAACAGTGCAGATTACAATCATCAACAATTCTCCGGGTGGTTCCATTTATCCACCAATTGATATTTGTGAGGGAACCATGACGCAACTGCACTCGGCTGATGGCAGTACATGGACGTGGATACCTGCCTCAGGTTTGAGCAATGCATTTGTTCAGAATCCTTTCGCGAGTCCTTCCGATACGACTATCTATTCTGTTTTCATTACCAATGCTTGCGGAGAAGGAACAGATTTCGTAACAGTGAATATTCTACATCCACACATTGTTGCCGATGGCGGTGGAACCATTTGTCCGGGAAGAAGCATAAGCGCAAACGCTTCCGGTGGAGTGAGTTATTTATGGCAACCTACCCAATATGCTTCGCCATCTACAGGTGATACAACTACACTCACGCCCCCACAAACAACATGGTTCACCGTAACAGGTGTGGATCAAAACAATTGTCATCAAACGGATTCTGTTTTTGTATTTGTACTGCCAATTACGCAAGTGGATGCGGGACCGGATCAATATTATGAATATCCCGGAAGTGCTTATTTACTGGGAAATGCATATGGTCTGGAATTTTTCTGGTGGCCTGCTGAAGGATTGTCCTGCACAGATTGTATTTATCCGATTGCAACGCCGCAAGAAGAAACCTGGTATCATTTGTCTATTATTGACAGTGATGGGTGTGTGTCGGATGATTCCGTTTTTGTGAAACCCTATTTTCCAATTTATGTTCCAAACACGATCACACCAAATAGCGATGGTATCAATGATTTCTTTCGCGCTTATGGTGTCAACATAGAAGGATTTCACCTGCGCATATTCGACCGTTGGGGAGTGAAAATTTTTGAGTCGCATGATATCAACGAAGCTTGGACAGGCGGAGTTAGCAAAGAATATTATGTACAGAACGATGTCTATTCTTGGGTAATTGAATATGATAGCATCGACCGACGAGAAAAACTTGTGGGGCACGTGACAGTGGCGAGATAGTTCAACGCTTTGTGATGTTCTTAGAAATTTAGAGAGCTGTTCTGGTAAATACTTTTATCGGGCATCAAATGGAAGCCGGCGTGAATGGCGGGATACAATAGAATTTCGGATCGATCCAACGCTAGTTGAAGCTGTATTCCAACAGTGAATGGTTTTCCGGCAAATCCAAATCCCGGAGAAATGATTACTCCCCTGGATAGAATGTTATATTGTGCGGAGCTAAGTCTATCCGACAATCCTAGCATAGCACCGAAATTAATTTCACCGTATATTCCTTCATCCGTTAGCAGGGCATATCTTCTAAGGCCATAAGATATGCGAATGATGTTGATGGTGTATTTGGAACTATAGCGCGTGAATCCGCTTGGCGTGTCATAACTATCCTGAAAGTGAAATTGATCATAAGAAAATTCAATTTTATGACAATTAGAATTCTTATTCAACCAATCTACCCCTAGTAAAATTCCCTTAGAAAATTTCTTGCCTGATGTGGTCTTGTCTGATGGTAAGAGTACATATCCTGAACGCACTGCTACGGTCATATTGATCTGTGAAGCAGGAGAAAAAAATACACACAGGAATATTATTGAGCAAAAGCATCTAGTATAGGTCAGGGTCAAAGAATCAATTACGGGCGATTCATTTTTTCACGTCAAACAAACATAGTTTGAATGTGACTTGTGATTAAAGTTAGTTTTGAAGCAATGTCAGTCTTTTTCTATTTACATTTTCATCTTCTCGTTGCGAAGTGTCGGGTTTTATGATGTGTTAATTTCCAATTATTCATTCGATGGGCCTGGATTGGACTGAGTAACAGCGGGTATTAAATGAAACCCGGCGTTGATAACAGGATAGATTATTAATCCGGATGGATCTGCAGCCAGTTGAAGCTGTATGCCCAAATTAAAGGGCATTCCCGCATAACCAACCCCCGGGGAAATATTTGCAGCGAAACCTAAAAGGTTGTCGGTACTTGAACCCAGCCCGTCGGAATACCCAACCATGAGCCCCATGTTGAATTCCGTGTATAATCCTCTATTAGGAGCAGTAATATATTTCCGCATGCCATAGGCGAACCGCAAGAGTGATGCTGAGTAAAACAGGGTGCCGGGAGATGAATAGAATCCACGAAATACCTGTCGTTGCAAATAAAAACGATCATAAGAGATTTCGATTTTTCTGCATTTAGATCTCTTGTTTAACCAGTCAGCACTAACCATAGCTCCGAGTGAAAAATCATGTTCGCCTGTGCTAACACCAGGGACAATGATGTATCCTGAGCGAGCCGCAAAAGTGAAACTGACCTGACTAAAAGATGATTCCATACTCAGAGAAAAAATAAGCAGCGCAACAAATCTCGAATAATGCATAAATAGAATTTGTGCTAAAAGTAAGGTATCCAATAGGGTTTCTATATGGTTCGAAACGGAAGTAAAGGTTGGCTCAAGATCTGAATCTGTATTGGAGTGTGAATTGTCCTTTTATTTGTTTCATGATTCGCCTTTTAAGTTGTCTTCTCCTATGTTCATTTGCCTCAACACAAATTGCCCGCGCTCAGTCGAAAACTTATCGCATCACTATCGATCTCAGCACAGGAACAACCCAATACAACGGCGAACTTGGCAATGATTTTTTTCAATTGAGCACGATCAATTCGTTCAGTCAACTTGGATTTTCACATTACGTTGATCATCGCTTCGACATTCGACTGGGAATGGTCTTCGGGTCGTTGGGTTATACAAGTGGAATCAGCAACGCTTTCGATGTTGATTTTTTCAACGTCAACATGGATGTAAAATGGAAAATTCGTAAAAGGGAAGATCCGAAATACGCGCCTTATGTCTTCGCAGGAATGGGCGTCAACCAATTCAGCAATCTGATTTTGTTGAATCAATTCAAAGAAGAAATTTCTTACGACGTGGATGGACGTCACCTTCCAAAAGACGAGATTCAAAGTTTGCAACCAATGCTTTCTGCAGGAGTCGGAATTCAATTTCAATTCGCCGAGAGAATATTTTTATTTCTGGAAGAACGCATGCTTTTTCCACACACGGATGCGCTGGATGGAATACAGCGCAACACAAGTGATAATATGTTGAGACATACTATCGGAATCAATTTCGGATTGTCTTCTGAAAAGGAAAGCGTGAAGCTGCCGGCTGAATAAAGCTTGTGTTTCAACAAGGTTTTCACGCAGATTTTCACAGATGGAATTTCAGAAATCACGAAGAATGTTTGTGCATTTTCAGTATGCCTGAGCCGTGATCTTCGCGGTGGAATTCGTAATTAATTCAATGATAATTCGTAGCTCAATCCGAAGGCTCTTTGGATAGGCGAATGGAGCAAGTGACTCAATTTTTTTGCTGTGCAATCTGAAATTCCATCTGTGAAAATCTGGTGCGCCACGAGGCGTGTGATAAATAAATAACCTAGAGAGATGAAAGTTCTTTCCATTCAAATTTGTCGTTCGGGATGAAGTTACCCTGACACTC
>JAYTOA010000096.1:0-4293 GCA_043748015.1 Flavobacteriales bacterium | reverse complement strand
CTTCGATGAATAAATCTGATTCCATCTCGTGAAGCAATGGAGGTTCTTCGCTTCGCTCTGAATGACAGCGCGGTTCGTGGTTGTGGTTTTATGGCCACTTCGTGGCCATAAATCTCGAGGCATCCAAAGCTTATCTTTCTGCCAAGTTTCAATAAGAATGAATAGGAAATCGCTGCTGAAAATCTGCCTGGTGCTTGTTGTATTCACTGCTTGTAAAAAGAAGGTGGAAACTCCTCCGGTCACAACTGTTGAGCCAATCAACGGTGTTGATTATCGCCATGAGATGCGACAATTTATTGTTCACCTTGCTCAATACGCGCGTCAGTTCAATAGTGATTTTATCGTCATTCCTCAAAATGGTCAGCAGCTATGCACTGTGAATGGAAACGCAGATGGACCGCTGGCAATCGACTATTTGGCGACCATCAATGGGCAAGGTCGTGAAGAACTTTTTTTTGGCTATGATGGTAACGATGATGAAGCAACACCTGCTATTGAACGCGACATGTGGCTGCCTTTTCTTGATCGTATGCGTGACGCCGAAGTAAAAATTCTTGTCACGGATTATTGTTCTGATCCTTTTTTGGTTCAGAATAGTTATGTAATGAATGGACAATCAAGTTTTATTTCATTCGCCGCTGACGCACGTGATCTGAATACCATTCCCTCCTATCCTACTGCGCCATATGGAGTGAACAGTGCCAATGTTATAAATCTCGGCGATGCTAAGAATTTTTTATACTTGATCAATACAGATCAGTTCAATGACAAGGCTTCACTGATTGCTGCAATGATTGCAACGAATTACGATCTAATCATCATGGATGCATTCTTTGAAGATGAGTCATACTCTGCAACAGAGATTGCGCAATTAAAACTCAAGGCCAATGGCGGCACTAGAAGAGTTGTTGCGTATATGAGTATAGGTGAAGCGGAGGATTATCGCTACTACTGGTTACCATTCTGGAGCTTTAACGCGCCGGATTGGATGGGTGCATTGAATCCCGATTGGCCAGGAAATTTCAAAGTGCAATACTGGAATGGGGAATGGCAACAGATTATTTATGGCAACAACGACTCTTATACTAAGAAAATAATCGACTCCGGTTTCGATGGTGTATATCTCGATATAATAGATGCATTTGAATTTTGGGAAGAACAGTGATCACGGTGCAAGTCGATTGATATACCATTCGAAATCCGCATCCACTTTATAAATCAACCTGTCATGCAATCTGCTAGGGCGCCCTTGCCAGAATTCAAAGTAATGCGGTACAACAGTATAGCCGCCCCAAAACGGTGGACGTGGAACCGGTTTGCCTGCAAACTCGTTTGAATATTTCGTAACATTCGCTTCCAATTCTTCACGTGATCGCATCTCCTCACTTTGTATAGAAGCCCATGCAGCTACCTGACTTTCCCTTGGACGCGTTGCGAAATATTCATCGCTTTCCTTCTCATCTACTTTTTTGGCAACCCCATAAATTCTAACCTGACGCTCCAGATTGTTCCAGAAAAAATTGATGCACACTTTATTATTCAATTCCAACTGCTTTCCCTTTGCGCTTCGATAGTTGGTGAAAAAAGAGAATCCTGAACGATCACATTTTCGCAATAGCACGATGCGCGAATTCGGATAACCATCTTCGCCGGCGGTACTTAAAGTAAAAGCATTGAAATCCTTTATCCCTTCCTTTTCGGCTTCACTAAGCCATAGTGCGAATTGATCAAATGGATTTCCTGCGGCGGTACTTTCCAGCAGTATATGTCTGTTGTAGTCATAGCGCGAACGCTCAATATTGGCTTTGTAATCGTACATCGTAACGGTTTTTGAAAAGATACAAATACTTTCTCCAAAGATATTTGATGTAGCGACTGATAAAAATCACTTCATCAAAATTGCCTTTGCATAGTTTGTCCAGCTCATGTCCTTTGTTGCTTCGGTCACGTTTTCCCGCTTCAATGGATGCTCAAGAAAACGCGTCATTTGAACCGCCATGTCATCCACATTTTCATCTTCAGCAAGATATCCGTTGTAACCATCGCGGATCGTCTCCGGGAAGTGGCCAACCTTCGTTGCAAGCAAGGGCAACGAGAAGTTATAACTCAAAGATTCAATACCCGATGGTGTTGCCGTAATATAATAAAGCACAGCAGCATCGCTCACCTGAAAATATTTGTGCACATCCTCATTCGGTATGAAGGTGTTGAATACCACACATTGCTCTTCGATGCCTAGTTCCTTTATCAATTCAAGTGGTCGATAGTTGCGCTCATCATCCGACTTCTTCACAAGCAATTTTTTCGCCGTCCCAAAAAGTATATTCTTAACACGCGTAGAAAATTTCTTGTCGTCGAGTGTATGCCAGAAAGATTCACCGCAAATCAGCAACGAAACATCGTGGCGCTTTTCCGCGACCTTAGCAAATGCGCGTATGGTATGGTGCAGACCTTTGTATTTTCGGATGAAACCGAAAAAGAGGAACACGTTTTTCTTTAATCCATGTTGTGCCTTAAAACCTTCTACATCAAAATTCGGATCGGGTTTGAATAGGTCATAGATTGGATGAAAGAGTTTGATGACTGTGGTCTTCGATGTCGATCGACTGCCATCATAGCTCAGTTCCATTTCTTTTTGAGGAAAGATTACTTTGAGTTCTTCCCATGTTTTGAGCGCATGTACTATGTAAGTGCTTGCATGGTTGATACCTTGCTTCGTCAAGTATTTATCGATGGCGGAATGTTCTTTTTGAATTACAAAGTGCAGATCGAGTATCACTTCAATTCCTGCGTTCTTCAATCGCTTAACCATAAATCCGATGGGCAAACCTTGCAGCGCAATACTCCATTGAAGGATGACTTTTTCAGCACCAAGCGAACGGATATACTGCACAGTCTCGCGCCAGGTGAGTGGATTATTATAGTTGGTGATATACTTCACCTTCACATTGCTTCCTTCGAGCAGATCACTCTTACTACTCTTGTCCACAAATTCGCGCGGAATAATCGCCGGATACTGTTGCGTCCAGCTAACGATGTGAACATCGGTATTCTCTTCTTTGTCGAGTGCCAGTGCCAGCGACGTGTTATAGTTCTGTATACCGCCCTTGAACATGGGGCCAGGACCAAAACATACGATGACTCTTTTTGCTTGTAGGTTGGTGCTCATTGAGGGTGCGAAGAAAAACAATAATTGGCGGGGATGCGCAATTATAGGTATATAGGATTGTAGGATTACAGGATAATAGGGGTGTTAGCGGCGATGTGAGATGTGAGCAATTGCTTGTTCATTTCTCTGCTTGCGGGGAATGAAAAAAGGTGTGGTGAGAGGTGAATTCTAAATAAATTTGGCGGGTACGACAATCTATCACGCGTTCAACCTAACTATGAAAACGGAATACATCAAGAATATACAAACGATTTTTTTACAGTATAAAGTCATGGGCGAAAAGGCCATGGCACAAGTCGAAGACAAGCGTCTGTTCTGGTGCTTCAACAATGACTCGAATAGCGTTGCAATTATTGTTCAACACATGAGCGGCAATATGATGTCGCGCTTCACCAATTTCTACGAAGAAGACGGAGAGAAATCATGGCGCAATCGCGATCGTGAGTTCGAACATATCGTTACATCACGTGAAGAAATGATGGACGTTTGGGAAAAAGGCTGGACCACTTTTCTGAATGTCATCAACAACCTGCGCGACTTAGACCTGGAGCGAACTGTCTATATCCGCAGCGAACCTCACACTGTTCTCGAGGCCATCAATCGTCAGCTCGCACATTACAGTTATCACGTTGGTCAGATTGTTTTCTTATCGAAAATGATTGCTGATCAGGAATGGAAAACGTTGAGTATCGCCAAGAATAAATCAGGGGAGTTCAACGCTCAAAAATTCGGGAAGGGTTAATACCGAGGGAAACTCATTTGGTTTTTTGTAATGGTGATGTGCGCTATTCAAGTGTAACAAAAATTAGTTCCTGTTTCATAGTTCCTGGTTCGCGAGCTTTTTTCTAATAGTCAATTGGGGAATTTGCGATGAAACATTATTTTTCCATGGAATTTCCATAAGCCACAAAGACTCAAAGATGCACATAGAAAAATACTCAGCGTATCTCTGCTCCCCTGCGCTCTCTGCGTCCAAATAACCCTCACCGACATGGAATATCAAACTCCCGCCATCACTCAAAGAATGTCAGTGCCTGATATAGCTTGACCGTTTTAGAAGTGTAATTAACTTTTAAAACAGTAATAGGATGACAAGAACAGACACATTCACATTAAGCCGTCAA
>JAYTOA010000095.1:0-5954 GCA_043748015.1 Flavobacteriales bacterium | reverse complement strand
GAACCGATCTCATCGTCGTCCTTGCCGAGTATAATAGACACGACCTCGATTGTGCGCTCCGTCTCTGTGAGGTCTTGAGGTAAGGTTTTCATCTGCTGCCACTGTCCGAGCGTGATCTCCGACCAGTTATCGGGTAGGGTGATATTCATATACCCTATTTACTTCTCTGTTGGAAGCGGCTATATAAGATGATCAGGTTTTTGATTCATTCCTGGGTTAGTGATGTTTGTTGAGAAAAAGGCTCCGAAAACTTTCGGAGCCTTTTCTATCTGCAGTGTATAAATACATGCGAAGTCAAATCAAGGGGTTGATAGGAATTCGGTAGTTGGTTTTTTTCCATTGAGAGGCCGCGTCGTAAGATGCGGCCTTCTTCTTTAAGAACCTCGCGAGTGAAATTCACTAGGTAGGTGGTTTATACAAATAACCAGAACAACCTGCTTCTTTAGCTCTGTGGAGCCATCGTTTCTCAATAGTCCAATACTTGTCGCCTGGTCTCACATAAGACATATTGAGAATATCATAGAGATCGTTCTCCTCTGCGACAACATATTGTACTTGTTGTAATCGAATAAATTGATCCCACACTCGCACAAGTAACTCACATTGGTTAGGATCCAAGTCATTCACGTCATCGTGCCCTGTTTGATCCTTAATGTAAGTAAGAATTAACTCCCAAGTCAGCGGCAGCGTATTATTCTTTTTGATCTTTCTTTTGGTCTCTGGTGTATTCGTTTGCGCGGCCATACTGTTTGTAGTCAGGGCCCAATTTGTTTTTGGTTTAAGAACTTTATCGCGCACATTTCTAAGCACTCCCATCTGCTCTTCAGGAATTGCAGCTCCATTCGCAACTAGCGCGGTGAACTTCAGAAGTAGATCAAGACCCTTCATTTCTGGTTCTGGAAGATTGGCAATGAAATGGAAGGGTGTGTTATACATCATATCATTACTCCATTTCATCATTTTTATAATCGCTTGTTCCGTTTCACTGCGCTGTTCATCGAACAAATTTGCCGTGTGACCAACTTCTACTAAAGATAGAATAGTCGGAACTAATGGCTCGTCTTTTACCTTTTCGTAAAGATCGGGGTTGCGACCGAGCTCGTACCAAACACATGTGTCAACTATTATTCTCATCTCTTTCGCAAAGGTACTTTGTTATGTTTGAATTTTGCAGCATCAATAAGTCATCAAATGAATACCAATATCAAAACTTTCTTAATCCGCAATAAAGTTCTGCTAATCATAATTGCAGCACTTTGGATAGCAGCAATGGCGCTTCAAAAAGTTCCAGCCAAAACAAATATTTTTTGGTTCCCTCTTGTTACGAACATAATTGTAGGCATTCCTGTAGGGCTCTTAACTGGATGGATTGCAAGCGCACTCTTCTCTGATATGTATGCTGCTAAGCGCTATCAAAGAGCTCATAGATTCTACAGCAAGTTTGTAGGTGAATTCCAAGAGTGGAAGGTGGTTACTAAAAAACAGCCGACATTGCAGTGGAAGAGTCTCACAGTAACTCAGGATGGCTTAGACCTTATCATAAACTTTAATGATAGGGTCGATGATCCTACCAATCTTAAAGCAACGATGAGACTCTATGGTACCGAAGACTGCAAGACCATATTTGAAGCAGCATATGTCCAAGATAGCGCAAATGATTATGATGAAGGATATTGGGGTAAGTATGACATCAGTCTATACGATGATGCAATGCGTGGTCACAAATCGCACACAGGAAGCCATTCAGGCGACAATGGCCGTGTCGAGTACATTATAACTCGTATAATCTGGAAAAGGATTACGACAAAAGAGATTGAGTCGTAAGTACTTTACGACATGATGCCCCTTACTTCGCGCAATGATGCATCTCGGGTATGCTTTTGACAAGGAGAGTTTTTACTATCGCCCCAAGAAATGACGGGGATACTCATTCAATTTTCCTTCACCCCACCTTATTATGAAAGTCCTGCGAGGTTAAATGCCACATATCACAATGCTCGCATTGATATGCATTCTTGGGTATCCGGCGGTGGTTGGCGCCTGGACTGATCTGTATTTCGCGGATGCGCTTACGGGCGGATTTTTCACTGGTGAATTGCTGCTTGTCGGTGGCAAGACATAGTTTGTGACGATGCAGCTGGTGGGCGAATGGGAAGTTTTGTTCCGGGGTTAAGAGGTGATGATCGTTGCGCGCTACACGGCTTGCGGCTTTCTTTTCGAGCAACGTATATATAAGAGTGTACAACGGACTCTCTGCTTTTTCATGTTGTAACACGCTGCGCAAATAGCTCGTCGGTATGTCGGTGAGACGACAGCCGGCATAACGACCATAGGGAAGGAGGGTGGTTAAATACATGGTTTAATTTTTTTAGTTGTTGAAATGTGTGCGGATGGGGGAATCGCTTGCGATCCCCCCAAAACCGACACATTTTTACTGTTGCAATACCTTATGCAGCAAGTGTTGCTCTGTAGGTATTCAGTGCTGTGATCTGAGCATCGAGCGCCACGATATCATAGTCGCAGCGATTGATTTCTCTGATCGTTTCGTTCTTCCAGAACTGACCAACCTGATCGAACTTTCGCTCCAGGATCGCCCGATCTTTGATCAGATCTCCTAGTGAGATTTGCAAATCACGCAAATCTTCTTCTGGTGGATTGCTCGCAATCAAATCTTGTTGCGATTGAATGCGCTGAGCAAGAAACTCAATTCGCTCTTCAATGTCGCTTGATACGTTGTCGTTCTGCAAACGCGCCGACAAATTGTTCTTGCGATTCTCTTGTGCGGTCTTTTCGCGACCACATTCGTTGACATACGCATCGCATGCCGCGATCGTCGTCAAATTTTGGAATGTATCAATCATAAGGGCAAATAGTTTGTGTGAATATTGTTTTCGTTCTGTTGTCTTTTGACGATGCAAAGAAGCGATGGTTAGGTGCGACGCGTCGACCCGCAACGCTCCGTGCGTGAGGTGAAAACACGACCGAAATGGGTAGCCGAATGAACGGGTTATGTTTCGTAAGTCTTGTGGGAATGGGAATTCTGGAACATTTTACTTTACCGGAACGTGTGAGGTGAAAATGACCTGTTTTTTATTTGGTGATTTTCTGAGAACTTCTTTTTACATGCATTTTTTTGCACGCCTTTTTACTCAACCAACAGCTATTTACTTTCCTGTTCTGCCTTTTGCTTCGTCGCGGCGAAGCTGAAGTTTTGCCTGTACCATGGGACTGCTCTTTAGCGCTCTGGTTATGATGCCCGGCGCTATGGCATTCACCCATTTCTTCATGGATGCAGGGCACTCAGGATCTTGCTGTATTCCTGCCAATATATCAAGCGCCTTTATATAGGAGCTGTATGCTGACTTCATTTCCTGCAACTGGTACGTAAGCTCGTCTGCTGTGGTAGCCGCACGATGGCGCTCTGTTTTGAGCCAAGCCGTTGCTTCGTTGCTGAGATCCTCATGATTGATCCATGTATTTTTCTCTTCCGATTTTTGTGCCTCACGAACAAGCCTGGAAAGGAGGTTGAGCTTGTCACGCGCCGGACCGCTTTCAAATGACAAGCCTGATTCAAAGTGATGCACACGTCCGCGTGTTAGACCCAGAATGAGAGCGAGGTCATCCAGACTAATATTCAACAGCGCTCGGATTTTTTTTATGCTGATGGCCATACTTTTTTCGTCGTCTAACAGACGCCAAATTTAATCAAGTAAAATCGCTATACAAAAACAGCTATACAAATTTTTGTATAGCTACTTTTGTATAGCGTATAGTGTTATCATGGATTTGCTGAGGATTTGGGCGAGTGGGGTGCGGGAGTATTTCATGCATGTTGATGGATTTGAACGTTGTAATCACATTCAAATTGAGTTTTACAAAGTGAGGGAGCAATGATGCGCGAAGCGCTTCATTGCTCCCTCCTATATATGAGCGTGACCTGTCATTCCGAAACGAAGTGAGGAATCTCCCTTGCTTTGCATAATTCCTTATCTACACGGTGAATTGTTTTGGACTCTTTTTTCTAGGAATAGAACGAAGTGAAGAATCTCCCTTGCTTTGCATAATTCCTTAACTACACGGTGAATTGTTTTGGACTCATTCTCATACTAATACCAACATGCGGATTTGCTCTTGGGAGTGATTTTGGAAGATTATTTTTCGGAATGATGAATGCGTGATTTCTGTCGGAGCACGGGAGATTCCTCACTTCGTTTCGGAATGACACCATACGCGTGTAAGGGGGACAGCTCGGCGCTTCGCGCCTCGCTGTCATCCCCGGTCGAATTTTTTCATACAGATGCAACATCATTTCAAACTGAAAGGAAAATCCCAATCGCATCCCTCTTCTTTCAGTCGTGCCTGAAAGGTGGGGTAAAACTGTTGACCAAGCATGGGCGCGCGAAACCAACAAAAGAAAAAGATGGCCTGGATATCTTCTCTGTCGCCCCAACCAAAGCGGGCATCGCGCACCTCGCGGTGGAAATCGACGTTGGTGATTAGATCGGGATCACGAAACCAACGCAACAGAAATTCCATGAACACGCGAGCACGTGTGTAAAGTTCTTGTCCGAGGAATTCATTGAAGTCGTGTAGCATATTCACAAGCAGTTCTTCTGCTTCTTCAAACTGTTGTAGTTCGCGGCAAACGATCATGTGGATCATGCGTTTTTTATAGATCCATTCGAGTCCCAATAGTGACATGTATTCCTGATCGGTTTTATTCAATTTCATCATTTGCTCCAGCGCTCTGGAGTATTCTTTCAGACAGAAATAATTGACTGCAAGGTTGAGTTGCATGTTGGCGCGCTCGGATTCATTCTCCAACGGCTCCGGACCATACAGGTGCATGCGCAAGAGTTCGCCGGCTCGCTCGCATCTGTTTGTATACGTATATATAGCGGCGCGCTGTGCCTGCAGTTTCGCATAGTCGGGATCGTTGCGCGGAATAGGCGTGGGTAAAAGTTGTTGTACTTCTTTGAGATAACTTTCTGCCTGTTCGAACTTGCGGTTGCGGTAGTGAGCCTGTGCGAGTATGAGAAGGAATGAACGCCTCGCAGCATCATCCTGTGGAGTGAAACATTCGTGTTTCAACAGGAATTCATAAATATCACGTGCCGCAGATTCTATGCGCCAGTAGTCTTTGGTGCAGAGCATCACGCGTCGAAATATTTGTGAGACGCGCAACATGAAATCAGGATTGCGACGTTCTTCATCGTCCGGCGAAAAGCGTTCGTAAAATTCGTGCATCAATTCAGCTTGCTTGGGTAGTATCCCCAATCGCCGATGTTCATCGAGCAACTGAATGAGGATGCCACGCGCTGAGAGCAAATGCATGTACGAGACGTAGCGCTTGTGATTCAATTGCCATTGTTCAAATGCTTCTTTGGCATCGATGCCAAGTTCTTGTGAATGGTTGAGTTTGTAGTGGTAGATGCTTTCGAGCATTTCATAAGCTCTCGCCGTCGTGGCCTCTGTTTCTGCTTCGAGAAGATATTCGAGTGCAAGTTGCGGTGCATGCCTGCCGATCAGGAAGTCTGCAAAATCGAGCAGCCGGCGCATATTGGATAATCCTTCATGACTGACCAACAAATTTTCACGTATGAAGTGGATGAGTTTTTCTGTCACCTGCATGCGCAGTTGACGAATGTTGGGAGCTTTGAGTTTATCTCCATACAATTTGATGGCGAGTTCTTCAGATGATTTGCTCTTTAATTTTCTCAATTCAGAGAAGAGTGCTTTTTCCTTTTCACCATCCTGTTCTGCAAAAAAGTTAGCACACTTTTTTTGCTCGTTAGGCTGTAGGGTGATAAACAATCGCGAGAATTGATCGGCCATAATGACTACTGCTTTTAGGGTTTAATAATCGTTGAAACCCAAATATGTGTCGGACGAGACACTGATTGACAGCGCTCAAATTGGCTGTATTAAATAATTTCTCTTTTTGCCTGGAGGGG
>JAYTOA010000094.1:0-13525 GCA_043748015.1 Flavobacteriales bacterium | reverse complement strand
CTCGTCGTTCATGCGTTACCAATAGTGGTATTGACTCCAGTAGAGACATCGATTTGTTTTGAAGCATGCACTGATATCAATGCCGCAGGCGCTGACTCCTACGTTTGGAACGCAACTCCTTCCATCAATGGCGCTTTGAATACACCATCAGTGAATGTGTGCCCGTCTGTTACGGAAACTTTTACTGCAACCGGCACACAAATTCACAACGCCATACAATGTCAGTCCTCTGCATCTGTGCAGATAACAGTTGGAGTGGCGTTGAATGTTGTTGTTGATTTCAGTGCAGAAGTTTGCTTTCAGACTTGTGATGGTTTCGCGAACTTCACCATATCAAATGGATTTCCGCCTTACCTGGTTAATGGAGCTGCCTCAATAAACTGGACGAATCTCTGTGCCGGTGATCATGATTATGAAGTTACAGATGCAGAAGGTTGTGTTTTCACAGGAACTTTTACCATCAACGAGCGTCCGGCGGAAGTGATTGACGTGATCACGCCAACCAATCCAACATGCTTTGGTGACGCCACTGGAAGTATAGATTTCACAGATGCAGGAGCTTCTTCTTTTACATTGACAGCTCCCGGCATTCCGAGTATGACGGATAATACTGCTCCTTTCGAATTCAACAATCTGCCTGCCGGTAATTATATCATTGGAATGACTGTGCCAGTTGGGCCCGGTATATCGTGCGAAGCAACCCAGCCGATTACCCTCACGAGCGTTTCACCAGAGATGACTATTTTACTTCCCTGGACATCACAATCATTTTGCTATGGAGACGAAGTTTGTTTTGAAGCAAATTTGAATGGAGGCACGGGTGTTTTAACGACACATTGGAACACGTGTCCTTCCGCTAATGCGTGCGAAATTTCTACATTGAATCCGTTCTGTCTTACAATTACTCAAGATAGTACGCTATATGTTTACGGTACTGACATCAACAATTGTCCAACGGAAACGCTCGCAGTAACTGCTTCGCTTTTCCCGAGTATTGGACTCAGTTTTTCAAGTGCAATCGACACTGTAATCTGTCAGTATGAGTGCACGGATTTGAGTGTTGAGCTTACGGGAGGTAATGGCAATACCAGCGTTCAATGGTATCAGATTCCAATCGATAATACGCCTTTCGCAAATGGAAACACCGTGAATGTTTGTCCTTTCGCAAGCACAGATTTTTGGGTAGAAGCAAGCGATGGCTGCTCAGCCAATGTGCGGGACACGATTCATGTCACTGTGCACGAAACTCCTACTCCATATTTCGAAGTGGATACCCTTGCAGGGTGTTTCCCTGCCACGATTTATTTTTACGATTTGAGCGCGCCTATCACTGAATCATATACTTGCCAATGGTCGATGGGCAATGGAACCAATATTAATTTCTGTGGCGATACGTCGTATGCGTACCCGGGCTATGGAACCTTTTTTCCATCACTGACGATTACATCTGTTTATGGTTGTTCTGCAAGTGATACGCTTGATTCTCAGATTGTGATTTATGGTTTTCCTGAAATAGATTTCACCTGGGAACCACAGCCGGTCACCGTACTTGAACACCAAGTGCAGTTCACGAATCTCACCACTGGCGCAGTTTCCTATAACTGGAGTTTTTACCTGACAGGAAATAGTCCATTGGCGAATCCATCATGGAATTTCCCGGACCTTGACAATGCCTCATTCCCGGTGTGTCTGGAAGCCACTAGTCAGTTTGGATGTGTCGACACTGTATGTCATGACATATTTATTGAGAGCATACTTCAGGTATTCATACCAAATACTTTCACCCCTGATGGCGATGGTATCAACGACGTATTTCTTCCTTCCATCAGCGGAGTGAAGCCCGGTACATTTAAGTTATGGATTTTAAATCGCTGGGGTGATGAAATGTATTTTTCTGACGACCCGGAAAAAGCATGGACAGGAGGAGTTGACAAAGGAGAGTATTATGTAGAAGACGGCACATATTTATGGCGCATAGAGTGTGTTTCACTCAGTCAGAATAAGGTAGAAGTCTTCGAAGGGCACGTAAATATTCTTCGTTAGCAGCAAAAATTCAGGGAAGAGATTTCGCTGAAAATCCTGATCAATAATTATTCTCTATCGCGA
This sequence comes from Flavobacteriales bacterium, assembly GCA_043748015.1. GTDB lineage: Bacteria > Bacteroidota > Bacteroidia > Flavobacteriales_D > Sanyastnellaceae > JAIBBG01. The sequence continues at coordinate 11,419 of JAYTOA010000094.1, read as the reverse complement.
GTTGTCCGTCAGCAGCAAAAAAAATTGCTGTTGACGGACAACTTTTTTTCTCGGAACTTTATCACCTCAACTGCAATGCGGCATGACGGATCAGGAATTAGCTAACGGGTGTATAGAAGGCCACAGGGAATCTCAACAGATACTTTGGAAACTTTACGCACGGAAGATGATGAGTATTTGTCTGAGGTATTGCGACAGCAGGGAAGAAGCGGAAGATGTGATGCAGGATGGGTTTATCAAGGTGTTTGAGAAAATTGGGCAATGGCAGGGAAGTGGACCACTTGGTGGGTGGATAAGAACCATTATGGTGAACACGGCTCTCACTTATTTGCGCAGCAGAAACAAGTGGAGGAATAGTGTTGACCTCGATGCCGCAGAGGAATTGGATGCTGAAGAAGTGGATGCAGTGAGCAAAATGAATGAGATATCATTATTGAATCTCATTGAGAAAATGCCAACAGGATATAGAACCGTGTTCAACCTGTTTGCGATAGAAGGATATGGACACCAGGAAATTGCAGAAGCAATGGGTATTTCGGAGAGTACGTCGAAGACGCAATTTCTCAAAGCCAAAAACTGGTTGAAAAAGAATTTGATCATTTTAGAAAAGAATATTGAAGAACGTTGACGAACAAATAAGGGAGATTTTTTCTCAGAAGCTTGGGAATGTTGAGGCCGATGTTTCACCCGAGTTGTGGAATGCTGTGCAATCACAATTGCCGGGAGCCGGCGCAAGTGTTGCCGGTGGCGTTGCGAAATACATTTCTGCGAAAATCATCATTGCTGCAGTGGTAGTAGTGGCAGTTGTGACATCGGTAATCTATGTGGTGAATGTCGAATCGAAGGCAAAAACAATAGTTACAACTCCTGTCACAATTGTTGAAGAGAACCTTGCGATGCCTGAAATGGTTCCGGCTGAGGAATTGAAAACTGTTGTTGAAGGAGATCAATCGAAAGAAATTCGATCCAAAGGAATTCGTGTGGTAGAAAGCCAATCTAAGGTGCAAATAGGGACAGAGAAATCTGCGTTTAAAAAACAAGAGACTAGGTTGGAAATGCCTTTGAAGAAGTCGGAGGTTCTTTCAGCGAAACCGGAGAATGTAACTGCGATAATTGAGGAGGAACTGAAGACCGCGACGCAGGTTTCAACCGCTCAAGTTCCAACTCCAGTCACCGTGGAAATCAAAGGTGATTTCACCATACTTCCGCTCGACATGGAGGAAATGCGCTATTCATTTACTTCACACGATGACGAGGCAACTTATCAGTGGAATTTTGGCGACGCTTCTTTTTCGCAAGAAAAAAATGCAAGCCATACTTACGAAAACGAAGGTGAGTTCACCGTCACTCTTACTGTTGTCGGCAAGTCAGGAGTGATTAAGAGTAGCTCGCACAATTTGACCGTCTTCAAGCCGGGGAAACTATTGATACCAAATATTTTCACACCGAATGGAGACGGCTCGAATGATACTTTCGACTTACGCAGTGGTTCAGAAGGAATAATCGTCAACAGCATTGAGATCAAAAACGATCGCGGTGTAACAGTCTTCAAAAGCGACGGATCTGCCATGTGGGAAGGTGTTGAAAACAACGGAAATGTGTGTCCGTCGGGCACCTATCAATACTTTATTTCAGCCATCGACAGGAATCATGAGGTGTACAAAAAGATGGGAAATGTGGTGTTAATCCGATAATCACACGAATTATATTTGCGACCCATCGGCAAACGGGTGAATTGCTGAGGAGCGAATTCAATTTGCCTTAATTCATCTGCCACAATAACTGTCTATGAAACATTTTTTTATTGCTTTTTTTCTCTTGTTGTTCGCAAGCAACGCGGTTCAGTCTCAGAATGAGTATAGAGCTCCATTTAATGCGAGGTACTCAAGTGATATGACTTTGGATCAGTTGTACGATACAACTTTTCTACAGAAAATGTCTAAGGAAGATTGGGTGCGATTTACACAAGACCCACGTTTCGATGCGGATCGTGTTGTAGAAATAAAAACAAGATGGAAGGAACTGCACAAGGCGGAAAATGCGATGACGAAATCATTGCAGACAGCCGGCGAGTCCAACTGTACGTGGATTCAACCAACCACCAGCTACACACACCCGAATACCATTCAATGGCCAGGCAATCCCGGAAACAGTACGGATAATTTTTCTGCACCAATCAATCTGGGCTGGAATTTCAACTTCTTCGGACAGACTTTCAATCAGGTAGTGTTGACTACAAAGGGCACAATAGCATTGGGCGCAACAGGATACATCGACTTTACACCATCGGCTTTTCCTGATCCATTGGGTACCGAAAGCAATCAGCAATACGATCAGATTGCAGGATTCTGGAGCGATTTTGATTTTGGTGGAACGGGAGATCTTTATTATTTGTTGACGCCACAAGCGCTTTATGTCAACTACATCAATGTGGGTTATTGGCCCAACGGTAGTGATAAGAAGAATTCATTTCAGATGATCATTACACCGGATGGCAGTCCCATCATTGGTGGAGGTAATAATGTTCAATTCACTTATTATGACATGCAATGGGCCAATAGCCAGATTAGCGGCGCAAACGGTGGATGTCAAGCCAACACCAACCTTGCCGTAGTAGGTTGCGATCGTGCAACCGGTAATCAACACTATGCTTTTGGCCGATTCAATATTTGCAACAGTACACAGTACAACGGCCCATACGGCGTTGCATTGAATCAACAAGACGGCGTGGATTGGTTGGATGGTCGCGTGATTTCATTCAACACGAGCATAGCCAATTTCAACATCAATCAACCACCTCAGGTAATTGGCGAAGCATGTGATACCATCAGAATGTGCATTGGTGAAACATTCAATTTTGATCTCGCATTCACCAGTCCCGAATCAAATCAGACCACAACCATCACTTTCAACCAAAGCGGCACAGGTTTTTCTGCAACGCCTATCAATAGCAGCGCAAGCTTGGTGAACGCAGCACAGTTGAGCTTGGCACAATTCGTCGCAAGTGCATCCAATGTCGGCAGCAATACAGTAAATATCATTGCAACTGATAATGGAACACCGGTGGCATCGCGAACGGTCACATATGTGTTCATCGTGGAAGATATTGTACCTCCTCCCATAACCATTTCCGGTGTGTCATCTATCTGTGCCGGCGGAGAAACACTTCTAACAGCAAGTGAAGGGTTCGATTCTTATACTTGGAGCAATGGTGCCAACGGAATGACTGCAGCTGTCACCACAGCCGGCAATGTGACCGTTGTTGGTCACTACGGAATTTGTTCGGCAGTTGGAACATTGAATATTACAGTAACACCTTATTTCATTCCTCAGCTTGTCGGCGGAAATAATCCTATTCCAATGTGCCCGGGACAAGACACCACACTGTGTGTTTTAGGTGAATATGAATCATACGAATGGTATGTTTATCCTGGCTATACAGGTGAGTTCGTAACCGGTACTCCATTGGATGAGCCATGTGTGCAGGTGACAGGAAATGTGAATGGCAACTATGGAATTCTTGTAACGGATTCTGCCGGGTGTCAGGGCTTGAATATAAAACTGGTGAACATCACCGAATCATTTGTTTGCGCATCCAATGCTGACAATAACGGACCTCAGTGCAATGGTCTGCAGGCAAAACAATTTTGCGGATATTCTAATCCACCCGCTGGGCATCTCACCATTTATGGCTTAAGCACCAGTGCAAATGGATGGCAAGGTTCGTACATCAACATTTATGTTTATCCTGCCTCAGGCGCTGCTCCAACAGAGTATTTTTTTACAACATTCAACGCATTCACCGTTTATAGCGCTCCAGTAATAGGTGCGGGAGATAGTGTCGCCATCGAATATTTTGCAAACGGAAATAATTTCCAGGGCAACTCTCTTTGGGTAATCAACTGTGGTCAAAACACGCCAACAATTATTCCTGCACCTTTAAATGACGGCATCGTATGGTCGGCCTTGTCTACTTGTGTGAGTACGCCATTGCAAGGTCAATGGACAGTAACTGGTCCTTCAGGCTGGAATATGACGAGCATGACTACCATGAACACTACGTTTACTCCAACACAATATGGTAACTATCAATTGTGCTTCGCCGATCCTGCATGCAGCATTAATCATTGCTATAACATGGAATACACGCAAGCCCCAACGCTTACGATGACACCAGGTTTGGATTTACTTCTTTGCGATACCGAAACGAGTGCGCAGACCATCAGTATTTCCGACATTGGTGGAACCGGTTCTATTACATGGACAGGTCAAGGTGCTGTTCCTTCTGCAAATAATCTTGCAGCAACCCTCGGTCCATATACCGGCTATGTTACAACTACAATTACGGCAACTGTAACGAACGGATGCGGAACAGCTTCAGACTCCATGCAGATAATACATCATCCTGATGTACCCGAGCCTTCGTTGAACAATCAGAGTTTGTGTGCAGGCGCATCGGTTACGCTTGATCCTATTCCAGCTTCACAAGACAATTCAAACCTGCATTATCAATGGACACCGGGTAATGCGACGACGCCTACGCTGAATGTTACCATCCCTGGAACGTATTCGGTGATAGTAAATAATTTATGTGATGTTTCTAATTCAGCATCGGCTTCCATTTCCGGAGTTGTTGCTGCAGGCATTACGTCATCACCCAATGCAAATTATCTCGAGTGCAACACCGGACAGGTTCCTTTGAGTGTTTCTTACAACAATGCGTCACAATACACGATTGCCTGGACAGGGCCTATCACCTCTTCATCGAATGCAATCACTGCAACTATTGATGGCAATTATTGCTGGAATGTAACCGACATCCACGGTTGTGGAACGAGCGCCAATGGATGTGCAAACGTGGATATTTCATCTGCACCGAGCACCTCGTCCGGAAGTCCGGAACTAACGGCGCTTTGTCCACGTGAGTGCAAACAATATGATTTGATTGTAACTGGCGAGAATGTCAGCTATTCATGGTCGACGAATTGCAGCGGTCTCGGCATTGGTTCAAGCAGCGCGACATTACAATACTGTGCAGATAACGTCCCTACAGATTGTCTCGGCATACCGTTGACAATTACGGGAACAGTGAGCAATGGCTGCGGTTCAGATCAAGCCACATGGCAGGTTCAATCCAATGCATGTGAGATCACCATTCCAAACGTTTTCACTCCAAATGGAGGCGGAGGCAATGATAAATTTTACATCAAAGGACTCGAAAATTACACCAATGTTCATTTGACCATTTTCAATCGTTGGGGTGATAATGTTTTCGAATCGAAAAATTATTTGAATAACTGGACAGCTACAGATCTTGCTGAAGGAACATACTGGTATTTCATTCAATTGCCATTTGGATTGAAGACCGAATACAAAGGCTTCTTCACAATTCTGAGATAATCGACTTTTAAAGATGTTTTGAAAGAGGCCATCGTATTGATGGCCTCTTGTTGTTTATGGTTATTGGAAGCGCCCTTAACGACTTAATAACCCAGTAACCAATAACTCAATAACCAATAACGAATAAATTCGCCGACAATGAGTAAAATCCGCACAGCATTTTTTTGCCAGAACTGTGGCACACAATCTCCCAAGTGGGTGGGTAAATGTCCGTCGTGCAATGAGTGGAATTCATTCGTGGAAGAAGTCATACAAAAAACAGAATCACCGATTACGGGAAAAAGAACGCTGCAGAAAGCAAATAAACCGCAACCGATAAGCGATTTGCAATCGACACAATTGCCAAGAATTCCTTTGCTAGATAATGAATTGAATCGCGTGCTAGGTGGCGGACTTGTTCCCGGAAGTCTCATATTGTTTGGTGGTGAACCCGGCATAGGAAAGAGCACTTTGATGTTACAAGTTGCGTTGCGACAGTTGAACATTTCGGTGTTGTATGTGAGTGGAGAAGAGAGTGAAGAGCAGATCAGAATGCGCGCGGAAAGATTGAACCTCGATAATCCACGTTGTATGGTGTTGATGGAAACATCGCTGGAGAATATTCTGATGCACGCAGCAGAGATGCAACCCAATCTTCTCATTGTTGATTCTATTCAAACGATGAATACGCAAACAATTGAAAGTTCTGCGGGAAGTGTATCGCAAGTGCGTGAGTGTGCTTCCGGTTTGATGAAGTTTGCGAAAGAATCGAACACGGTTGTTTTTCTTATTGGGCACATCACCAAGGAAGGAACACTCGCGGGACCAAAAGTGCTCGAGCACATGGTGGATACAGTCCTGCAATTTGAAGGCGATCGCCATCACATTTATCGATTGATGCGCGCCACAAAAAATCGATTTGGCAGCACGAATGAATTGGGTATTTATGAAATGCAAGGAGCAGGATTGCGCGAAGTTGCCAATCCATCGGAGATACTCATTCACTCCCAAACCGAAGACTTAAGCGGCGCAGCCATTGCCGCAACGATGGAAGGCATTCGTCCGTTGCTTGTGGAAATACAAGCTCTGGTGAGCACGGCAGTTTATGGAACACCGCAACGAAGCACAACAGGTTTCGATACACGAAGATTGAATATGTTATTGGCGGTATTGGAAAAACGTTGCGGCTTTCGATTGGGAATGAAAGATGTCTTCCTCAACATAGCCGGTGGAATGCGACTTGAAGATCCTGCGATGGATCTCGCCGTAGTCTCCGCCATACTTTCCAGCAATGCTGAAATCGCCATTCCCAAACTCACTTGTTTTGCCGGTGAAGTTGGATTGAGTGGTGAGATTCGGCCGGTGTCGAGAATAGATCAACGCATCAATGAAGCGATGAAACTCGGCTTTGAAGAAATCTATGTGTCGCGCTTCAACAAAGGGCTTCAAGACATCCCGAAAAACATCCGCGTAGTGCAAGTGGGTAAGGTGGAGGAGTTGTTTGAAAAGGTATTCGGCTAATTTCGGGTTGCGTTTTTTGAAGTGCAGAGATGCGCAGAAGAAGTTTAGAGTTAGGAGTTCAGAGTTCTCGCGAGTTTTTTCCTTTTGTGTGGTCTGAGATTTTTAAGTGCATAGCATTTTGTGACCTCGAGATTTGTGGATTGGCTCGAGTGGCGCTCCCTATAATCCCATAATCCTATTTTCCTGCATTCCCATTTGCGATTTGAGCGCGAGCGACAATCTATAACAAGTTGCCGTTGGCTGAAGTGCAGCAATTTGCAGCTTTCAATGCGAGTCACGATCCCTATAATCTTATATCTTTTTTGCTGATTTTATTTTTCACTGGCGTGTACAAATGTTGACGCTTAGTGGTGGTGAGATAAAACCAAAAGCGTTATTCAACGGTATTTTACTCCGTCAAACAACCTACCGAAATTGGGTTGTTTAACGCTTGTTTGCCAGTAGTGAGAAGTTATAGTTTTATCGCGTTGCTAAATTATCCGAAGAAATTTTTCCAAAACGTATTAACCTTAAATCAACTCCCTATGAAATTTAGATTGACCATTATTGCACTACTTTTTGTATTCATCAATGCAGATCGGGTATCTGCTCAGTTCGAAGAGCCCATTGCTCCTTATGGTGGTTACTTCGACTCTATTTATGATTCACACGGCGGTATCTATGCCTTAACAGATCTTCGTGTGGATTCCCTTAAGGCCAGCAGTCGCGGAGCGGGCGGAATAGCCCCATGCACTTCATCAGGATACTTCACGGCCTACTTTGATTCTGGATCAGGTTTCGAAGATGCCAGCGATCCAATTCATTTAGCACGCAGAGAAGTTCTTTGTCATGTAATGCAAGATTTGTCTCGTTTAATTATTCCGGTAAATCCTGACTAATTTGTGCGGATTCGCGTAAGAAATTCGCTCGATTTGGGATACAGTGATCTTGCTCTGGATATACTGCTTGCAGAAGCCCGAACCTATTATGCCTTTCCTCAGCCATTACCGGGAGTTGGGGGAATTTTGGATAACATGATCTGGAAGACCATAAATTCCGGTCAGGATGCATATGTTGACGTAGCAAATATGGTTTTACCGAATAACTTATACGGTTCTCAATTCTATTATCATGGACAGATAGCGGTGAATTTCAGGGATGAGGATAATTCCTCCGCTACGTTCAATACAAACCCTGTGCATTGGCATCTTGGCTTGAATACCTCTCCTTCTTTCACCAATCACGATTTATACTCCTTGTTGTTGCATGAGTTGATTCACGCACTTGGCTTTGCTTCTCAGATTAATGGGACAGGAAATTCAGGCTTTGTGGTCGCGCCATACTTTACCAGATATGACACATTTCTTCAAAAACCCCAGACTACAGGACCGGCTTTGCCTTTGTTATATGATGCCACCGAGGATTGTAGCATGTATACTTCGGTTTGGAATAGTGCCATTCCAATTGGTGTGTTGTCTCCATTGTGTGATGGAGCTCATGAGTTTACAACGGATTGCTCAACTGCAATTCAGTTCGGAGGCACACTAAATCAAGCGATATATAACCCGGGCTGTTATGCACAAGGATCTTCATTGAGTCACATGGCGGACGAGTGTGATTCTGAGGTTGTTCCTGAATTTGAACACTACCTCATGGCCAGAGGATTTCAAAGCGGAGTAATGCGGCGTTTCTTGCAGGATGAAGAGAGAACGATATTGTGCAATCTCGGTTATCAAATCAACGATCGGTTTGGTTTTCTCGATGACGGGGTTACTGACGATGGAGTAATTGCGAACAATATCATTTATCCGAGTGGAGTTTGCACCAGCAAACATGTCATAGGATTCAATGACGGCCTCAACGATCAAGGCGTGTTTACTATAATCAGTGATAACGGATTACCAGTAATAATTCCATCAATTCTCAGCAATGATTTTTCAACGGATATAGAAAATCTAACATTCGAATGTCTCGAATTAATCGGAGGCAATGGCACGGTGTCCATTGATGGAATTGAAAATCAAACTTCCGGAGATGCTACGTCTGTAATTCAGTTTACTCCAGCCTCCAATTCAGGTAGCTTATTCATTTTTCGATACATTCCGGTGATTGGTTTAACCAAAGGAAACATTACATATGTATTCGTCCAGAAATCAAACACTCCCAGTACATTCTTTTTATATGGAAGGGAAGAATGCTTGATTAATAATTGCAACCTCATCAGCAATGGTGATTTCGAAACCGACTCGGAGGATTGTTCCCATTTTCTTAGGCCGAGTAACACGCTTACCATGACATGCTGGGAAATATACGGAAAACCAATACTGCCCGGAACGTATTTCAGTAGAGCAACAGACGTACTAGATACTTTAGGTATTGCTTTTAGTTGTTATGGTACAGGCACCTCAAGCAATAGTCTTATAACGCCCGCTAATTCAAGTCCACAAGCAGGAATTGGCAGTAACACTAGATCAGAACCCGCCACAGAAACCTATAACAATTTCAACAATAACAATGGTGGACTCATTTTCATTGGAGCACATAAAGTTGATCGATTGATTCTCACTGGCCCATCTTCAAGTCAGATGCATCAATTTATTAATACAAGTCGATTTAGATCATTATTAAGTGCGCCATTGGTACCTGGTAATTCCTATATTTTATCATATTATGCCAAAGCATTCAAATCGAACCTGGACCCGAATCTCACCGATCAAATGTATCCTACATTCAATAATTTGTATGGTATGGGGAATGTCCCTGCGAAATTGAGGTTTCTAATTGATAACGCCGTAGATTTTGACGAAACAAATAATGCTCTCCTAGAGGTCAACACGAGCCTATTTCCGGGTACAGTAGTTCTTGCCGAGCCGACACCCATAGAACCCGTAGGCCCAAGTCCGACTGCTACAAGTGACTGGCACTACAGAGAAGTGATTGTTCAGATACCTGAAACCATTGGCAACGATTATCAATACCTAACCATAGATTACAATATTTGGGATTCGCCGTATGATTCCCTTATAACAGGTGTTTTTATTGATGATGTTTCATTGAAACCTTATTTTGGACACGTTGTGGCATTACCTGAAGTCATTTGTACTGAGGGGTCCATCAACAATTTGTCCTCTTATATCACAAGTCCCGGTTTCACCGGTACATTCTCCTGTCCAACTTGCCCGCCTGGAAGCATTGGAATTGATGGAAATTCATTTCACGCCGCCATCGCCGGCGAAGGCGAATATCAAATCGTATTCACCTATACCAATGCTAATGGATGTCCTGTGGAAGACGTTAACACAGTATTGGTTGACGATGCAGGTTGCTGTGCGATGGATATTACAGTAGATCAGGTGGTCGACAATCCTTGTCCGGAAAGTGAACTTGGAAAGGCTTTCATTACCATCAACAATGCTCCGGCCAACGTCAATATTAGTTGGACAGGACCAACGACCTCATCAGAGGAAGATCCGGAAAATCTTGCTGTGGGAACATATGTGGTGACTGCTTCTTATGGCTCGGAATGTTCCGTTTCAGAAACAGTGGTTGTCGGCGCAATCGCAGCGGTGAATATTCCTCCAATAACCAGTCAGGCTTTGGCAGATCAATACTTGAACAATCAAGTAGTGCATGTCAGTGGCAGCATTATTGTGTCGGGCCCAATAACTACCTGGGAGATTCACGATTGCCAGCTATACTTTGATATTAACGGTGAGATGCGAGTAAATGAAGATTGTTCTGTTCAACTGGCACATGTACTCATGGACGCGTGCGGAGCGAGTTGGAAAGGAATTAACCTTATTTCCAATCACAACACAACTAACTCGCTGGGTGGAACAATTAAGAACGCCGATGCACTAGTTGTTAAGCACGCTGTGTGCGGTATTACATGCGTTGACATTTCATCCGCGGGTTTATTCAGTTCACTTGAATGTGGAAGCATGTCGATTTCCAATTCAAGTTTTATTGACAACAAAACGGCCATAATAGTGCGAAGCGGTAACGCGGCGAATTATACCAAATACATCAATATAGACAATTGCCTTTTTCAATGGACAGATGACGCGGTGAATCATTTTCCAACTATCTGGAATGTGCCAGGACCACCAATGATATCTTTCGGAAGATATAAAGGAGCGAAATTAACCGATTGTATTTTTGAAAACCTCACGGCTGTCGATGATTGGTCGAAGCGAGGTACGGGAGTACTTACTTTTGACTCAAAGCTGTCCATTTCTTCATCCAGTATTTCATCTCCCTTATCAACTATTGTCGGCTTCAGGATGGGAATCGATTTCAACGGAGGCCAACCGTATTATCAAGGTTCGAATATCAATGATGTGATATTGGAAAAAAATCTGGTAGCCATCGATAATTGGAAGCATCCAAGAGTGAAAATTGACCGCAACACTATACATGTTGGATTACCAACCGGTATCAATCAACTGGACAATGCGCTTGTGAAGTATGAAGGCATTTCCTTGTCCATTTGTTCGGGGTTTGAAGTATCTGAAAATCACATTTTCGGTTATATTGATGC
>JAYTOA010000093.1:0-4723 GCA_043748015.1 Flavobacteriales bacterium | reverse complement strand
AAAGTGTATTATGTTTTCGATCACGAATCAAATGCATACAAGTATCGCAACGCAACTACGAACTCCGGAACAGCTTCTCGCTACATCGCGCATAGCCAGGCTTTTCTGGTGAAGGTGAACAACGGCACTCAGAATCTGGTTTATCAAGAGTCCTACAAAACAAACACCGGCGCTGCGATGGAGCGAAGTGAAGAAAGCACGAATTCTTTTGTTTCTCTTCAAATTTCACGCAACGGAATGTCCGACGAAAGCATGTTGATGTTCTCAACGGATGCCATCGAAGGTTACGATGATCTTGATGTTTATGATCTTGAAAGTCCAAACTCTGACGCAGTTGAATTCTCACTGATGTCTGCCGATAATGTTGGACTTGCACAGGATGTGCGCCCTTTCAGCAACAATATTAATATTCCTGTTCGTCTGGATTTACCTTCTGCAGGAACATATACATTCAGCGTTGCTGAAACACAAAACATGCCTTTCGGTTCGTGCGTGTATGTTGAAGATATCGTTACAGGTAATGTGATGAACCTCGTTGCAGGCGCGTCATTCACTATCACAACCGATGTTCCATACACCGGCAACAGATTGATTATTCACGGTACAGCTCCGGTTACAACCGTAATTACTGATCCTGCTTGCAACGGCGGAACAGATGGATCTCTGGACATCACAACTCCGTCAGGTGCGTGGTCTGTTTCTCTGACAGGTGATACAGATAACTATGAGTATGTATCAGGTGGTTCTATCACATTTGATCACCTCGAAGCAGGTTTGTATGTGCTTGAAGTGAACAACTCTGCGAGCACTTGCGGAAGTCAGTCGACAACAATTGTAATTGGTGAGCCTGCAGAAATCTCTACTGTGATTGCCAATACGGAATTCGTTCCTTGTAATCAAGGAGACAATGGTCGCATCGAGTGGACAGTGAACAACGCCAACTGGTTCTCATACGAAGTGAGAAACGCTTTGAATGAAGTGGTGCGCAATGGCGAAGTAGAAGGTTCAATTGGCTTCGCTGAAGATTTGAACGCTGGTGTTTACACTATCAATGTTTACACAACATGTTCTTCTGAAACACTCTCCGCAGACTTGCGTGATCCAAACGCATCGAATATGATTGTGACTGTTCCCGCTTTGGTTGCTATTGAAAATGGTTCTGCCATCGTGAATATGCATGCTGATGTTGCATCTAATACGACGGTACAATGGACATTGAGCAATGGATTGGTGTTTACCGGTGCTTCAGTAAACGCTACGATTCTCGAAGCCGGAGTCTATGGTTACGCTGTCACTGCTGTTGGAAGTTGTACTCAAATCGAATCAGGTACTTTCACTGTTGCTCTTGCTTCAAGTGTTAGTGAAAATGAGAAAGAAAATGCCGTGACATTGTTGCAGACGGGCAATCAGATTCAGCTTACATTCAATCAGAATCTTGGTGACAACGCATTGATAAGAGTTTACGATGCTCAAGGAAAAGAAATAATGAATAGGCGTGCAACTGCACATGCGGGACAAAACGTGATGATTGAAACATCGCATTTCAGCGCAGGCATTTACAGCATACAGGTGTTATCAGCAGGAAGTAAAGTGTTTGCCGCACAGGTATACAAGCGATAAAAGTTATATGATTTGTGAAAAGAGCTCTGAGGTTTCAGGGCTCTTTTTTTGTAGTTATGATTTGGACGCGGAGATTCGCAGAGGAGCAGAGTTGCGCAGAGATATTTGTAGAATTTGTGATTTGGTGATTGAATGATTTATTGAACTCTCCCTTTTGTTTGAAGCAAATCACTAAATCCCCAAATCACCAATTCAATAAATCATACTTCTCTCCATCTTTGCAAGGAAGAAACGAATGAAAGAATACGTCATCATAGTAGCAGCAGGTAGTGGATCGCGCATGCATTCAGCATTGCCGAAGCAGTTTATGCAGATCAATGGAAAGCCGATTCTGCAATATGCAATGGAGAAGTTTCATCGCTATGAACCTAAGATGGAGATTCTTCTCGTGTTGGATCCTGATTATGTGCAGTTCTGGATTGATCTTGCGCGAACGCTGAACATCGACATTCCGCATCGTGTTATAGCAGGTGGTAAAGAGCGTTTTCATTCCGTGAAGAATGCTATTGACGCGATCAATGATGAAACAGGAATTGTTGGTATACATGACGCTGTGCGACCACTGGTTAGTTTGAAGACCATTGAGTTATGCTACGACGCGGCACGTCAGAAGTGCAACGCCATACCTGTGATTCACATGCACGACAGCATCAGAGTTATGAATGAAGGAGTGAGCGCCATAGCTGATCGCAACAAATTCAGAATAGTACAAACGCCACAATGTTTTGAATTGACATTACTTAAGCGCGCATTTGAACAGGATTACGACACGTCATTCACCGATGATGCTTCTGTGGTAGAGGCAATGGGCGAAAAATTGTATCTGGTGGAAGGCAATCGAGAGAATATTAAGATTACTACAACAGAAGATTTGAGAATGGCAACTGCTTTGCTATTGGAATGAAAACAGTATCATGAAAAATTTACTTCGACTAATAATTGTCGCCGCATTTCTGACTTCATCTTTTAACATGGATGCACAAAAGAACCGCAGGTATGAGCGCCGGCACAACAAGGGACACGAGCGTATTGAGAAGGATAACCGTGAGGGAAAACTTTCTATTGAAGAGCAACAAAAGATTGCCGACAAGGAAAAGAAGCTGCACCGTACAAGCAGAAAGGCATTGCGCAATGGTCACGTTTCAGGACATGAGCAAAATAAAATGGATCGAAGACTAAGACACGTGAAGCGTGAAACGAGGAGATCGGAAAAGCATTGATCATTTGTTTTTACATGATTCAATTCTCTTTTTTAGAAAATGGATAAGCTGTTACGTCATGATAGAACATCAATTCTATCGCGTGTGGTTCATCATAAATTACCGAACTGGGCACAGGATTTCTGTTTTTAAGTTCATCTGACCATTCCAGGTGGCGTGGTTTTCTATTCGAGAAAAGATAGAGTCTTTCAATCGAATAGACGACCATTGAAATTATGGATACATAGGCAAGCCATTTCGATATGGGATATTTTTTCCAATACACCACAACCGCAGTTGCGAAATAGGCGACGAGTAAAAAAATGGCCGGTGCGGAAATCATCAGATAAGTTCCGCGTTTGATTTCTGCTGCACTGAAGATCATCAACGGAACTGCAATCCAGATAGCCAGCGTCAATAATTTTCTGTTGTAATCTTTTATCGCCAGATAGATGGATATGATACCCAACACATAGGTTGGATAACCGAAAAAGTTTCCGAAATCTGTGAGGTAGCTATACCACGTTCCATCGTTGCCCGGGATTATTATCGTCATTGGATGAAAAATGGCCTCTGCCATCCACTCTGCTTCTGTTGGAAATTTTGCAAAGCAATAAAGTGCCCAAGGCAGTACAACAATCATGGTAGCAAACAAACTGAGCGTGCAATAAAGTGAGTGCTTCCAAAAATGTTTTTTATCGAAGTGATAAATGAAAAGCACGATGAGCACCAACAGTGAAGGCTGCCATTTGGACATGAATGCCAGTCCGGTGATCATTCCGGTAATGATGTAATCCAATAATTTGAATTGACCGATGGGTTTTCGAAGGACCCAGAAAATTCCAAGGCTAACAAAAAAAAGAAAAGTGGTTTCCACGCCATCACTCGATAATCTTCCCGAAGCCAGATCAGTAAGTACGCCGTGAATACTGTGTAGGAGTGCCGCTATTACTCCTGCTTTTTGAGAGAACAAAATCACACCCATTCTATAGGTGAGTAAAACGGATAGCAGAGAAAAAATAATCGCAGGAAGTCTCACTGCAAATTCGTGTGTTCCGAAAGTTGCAATACTTGCCGACATAAACCAAAGCGGAAGAGGTGGCTTGCTTAACCAAATATGATTCGCTACCCAGTTTTTGTGATCGTATGGCTCGACGGGGTTTTCATAGAGTGTGGGCGTCAGTGGATGTTGAATTAGGTGCTTAGCTACGAGCGCATGATACCTTTCGTCCCACTCATGTAAAAAACTATCCAATGCGCAGAAAGACTTTAGTATGAAAGTCAAAACAATGACTGTGAGCAATGCTTTATTAAATTCTTTACTTTGAATGAATTTGCTTATGAATGTGACGCATATCACAATCAAGATGATGCAGAGAATACTTTGATAATGATAGCTCAAAGGAAATTTATTTATCGGCGTAACACGTTAATCTGAAACATTTATCCTATGTATGGATCGAACCTCTGTATCACGGTATTTGATTTCTTAGCTAGATCAGATTGATCGGATTTTGAGCATAATTGAAATGTACGCTCTAATTCTTCTCTTCATGCCCCTGACTAATCTTCCCAGTGATTCCCAGATAAGCAAAACTCAACCACGGCCATTTGCTTTTGCGAATAAAATGCACCAACAACATCAGAAAAAGTGCTGCTGAAATTAAATAGCTATACCACTGATTCATCGTCGCGCCTTCAGGTGTTTCAAGACTTCCGAATTGTCGGTACAGAACGATTGCCAGCGCGTTGTTAGCAAAGTGTGCAAGTATCGAGGCCCACAAACTTCCACTCCAGATAACTAAGTATCCTAACAAGGCGCCCATCAACATGCGTGGAAGAAATCCATAGAACTGCACATGTATCAAACTGAAAAGTGCTGCAGTTATCCATATGGCCGCATG
>JAYTOA010000092.1:0-2541 GCA_043748015.1 Flavobacteriales bacterium | reverse complement strand
CTTCATGGGAGATTGTTTCGACCAAAATCAGAATATTCAACCACCATTGTCAAGTATCATTCAGTACTTTTACTAACAGTGGGTTTTTGGAAGTTGCCTTGAGTGAATCTCTTCATAACGAGAGATGAATGTATCAAAAAAAAATCCCACACGAGGCGGGATTAACAGGTTTGTCACCTTCGGCATATAGCCTTATTGTGAAAAGTTTTCTTATTCATGACAAATGAAATAAATATTTCACATCAAACCTAATTTCTTGAAACTTTTCTTTCTTTGTAAATACATTACAATCTGGTAGTGTTTCTTTGTAAAACCTTTTAACAAATTCAATTACTCAAATTATATGGCAAAAATCTTAGGCCTCGATCTTGGCACCAACTCCATCGGGTGGGCAATCATTGACGATAGCACTCGGCAAATTCTCGGAACAGGAGTCCGCATTTTCCCTGAAGGTGTAAACAGAGATACAAAGGGAAGTGAAGTTTCTAAAAACGCTGACAGAAGAATTAAAAGACAGACAAGAAGGCAATTTTTTAGACGAGGTCTCAGAAAGCAAAAATTGGTTGAGATACTTATGCCATTGGGAATGTTTCCCAATATGACAAAGGTGAAGGAGGAGCTTCAGCAATTGAAGTTGCGAACTGATTTACGGGAATTCTTTCTATTGGACGCGTATCAATTACGTGCAAGGGCTGCTTCTGGAGACAAACTATCCCTCATGGAGGTAGGTAGAGTTTTTTACCATCTCAGCCAACGTAGAGGATACAGAGAGAACTTGCAAGTGGACATGAGCGAAGAAGGCACATTGATGAAAGGTGACGCTGAACAAAATAAAATTGGAATTGATGCAACAAAGGCCGCAATGGGCGATAACACGCTCGGTCAGTATTTGGCGTCGCTCAATCCACACGAAGTAAGAATTCGCAATCGCTATACTCTTCGGAGTATGTATATCAATGAATTCAACAAAATTTTTGAACAACAACAAAAGCATTATCCCACAATTCTTACCGATGAGTTGAAGGAGAAACTTGGTGCTCCCAATAAGGGCGTCATTTTTTTTCAGCGGGAATTGCGCAATCAAAAATTCCTTCGAGGTGCTTGCACATTTGAACCGAATAAAACGAGAATTGCTGCCAGTAGTCCGTGGTTTGAATCGTTCCGAATGTTTCAAATGATCAATACTGTGCGCAATGGACAACGTGTATTGGATAATGCTGAGAGAGGAAAGTTTATTGAGTTGTGTTTAAAGAAGGATAAATTCACTTTTGAAGACTTTAAGAAGTCATTAAAGACGATTGATACTTCTTGGAATTACGAAGACAAGCATTCCTTTCCCGGTTGTAAGACCATTGCTGCTATCATTAAAGCATTTGGCAAGAAGGAAATAGTTGATCATTTCAAAAACTTGAACGAAGAAAAAATCAACACTGATCTTATTTGGTTGGACGACATCTGGCATATAAAACAGATGGCAAAGGATACTGATTGGTTCATGGATAAAGCGCTCAACAAATGGGGACTTGATGAAAAGCAAGCTATTGCGTTTAAGAAATTTCGGCTCTCAACGGAATTTGGTAGCGTCAGTCACAAAGTAATAGCTAATGTTCTCCCCTATCTCATCAAAGGACTGAATTATGACCAAGCCATCTTTATGGCCGGAGTGCGCAATGCATTCGGAAATAAATGGAAAAATTTGAGTGACGCCGATCAACAATTGGCAGAAGACAATGTATTGGCCAATGCCTACACTGACGATGATGACTTGGCAACAGACAAGGTGAAAAAAATTCTTACGGAACATTTCAAACTTTCGGAAAAAGATTGTACACGACTATATCATCACAGTGATAATCGGCAATCATCCGGCAACACAGGCAATTCTATTGAAGCTGTTCAAGCCATTAAAAACCCGATTGTGCAAGCTGCTCTATTTGAAGTGAATTCTTTATTGCCGAAACTCATCGAACAATACGGAAAACCGGACGAAGTAAAAATAGAAATGGCCCGAGAACTGAAAAAGAGTAAAAAACAAAGACAAGAAGAGCGATTTAGAAATTGGGACAACGAGCGAGAAAACGATGCTTGTCGGGCTGAGTTGGATAAACTTGGTCTTGCTCATACTCGAGATAATGTTCAGAGGATGTGGCTCTGGCGAGAATGCAAGCATATGTGTCCATACAGCGGAAGAGAAATAAGCGTCAATCAATTATTCAATGATGGAAGCTGGCAGATTGAACACATCATACCTTATAGCGTAAGTCTTGACGACAGCCTTACCAATAAAACATTGTGTGAAGCCGGGATGAATAAAACAAAGGGACAACGAACACCCTATGAAGCATTCAGCGATTCATCTGAATGGCAAAATATGATCAGCAGAGCATACAAATATTTGCCTTATCACAAAGCCCAAAGGTTCGTTGCGAAAAAACATGATGATCTTGACGGTTTCATCGAAAGGCAATTGAATGACACACGATACATCGCACGAGCATCCAAAGGAATTGTTGAGCGAATTGTTCCTAAAGTGAATATCAC
>JAYTOA010000091.1:0-13850 GCA_043748015.1 Flavobacteriales bacterium | reverse complement strand
TATTGCACCAAGTGCAGAAGTAATCGTTGGAGCACCGCACGCATCTGTTGCTGTTGCAGCACCAGGAGCAGGAACGCCGGCTGGGTTACAACCAAGGTCTCCGCCCAGAGGACAGAAGGTAAACACAGGAGGTGTGGTATCATTCACATTGACAGTCTTGGTGCAAGTACTTGGACAACCTGTTGAATTAGCAATAGTAACCGTAACAGTATAAGATTGATCGCAGGCGGTTCCCGCTACAACATTAAGACACTGACCATTATAGACACCGCTCGGCACTGTACCATTTCCTACAATTGTCCAGATATAACTGGCCATACCCGCAGGAGCACAGAACTGATTGCTCGCACCAGGACAAACGGGACCATTTGTACCCGCAATGTTGCAAGTGGGTGCGTCTACCACCGTAACAGTAGTTGAACATGTTCCTGTCAAATTCTGAGCGTCCGTGATAGTCACTGTATAGGTGGTTGTTTGAGTGGGAGAAACTGTAATAGATGATGATGTCTGTCCTCCCGGAGACCACAAGAAACTAAATGGCCCTGTGCCTGCAGGTATAGTTTCAATAGTTGCAGATTGCCCATTGCAAATGGTTTGGTCTGCGGTGATATTGCAAGTTGGAGGAATAGGAATAATGTCGCCACCTTTGATCTGATTGTCTTGCGCACCAAGAGAAACAAATTCCGTCAATGCACATCCTGCTGAGGTTGCGCCTCCAAGACCATTCAAATTGAAGTGATAAGGACCCCCGTTGATAGCTCCAGAACCCCTGCCGGCTCCCCAGTTTTCACCGGCATTGCCATAACCACCAATTGAAAGGTGACCGGCAAACTCGAAGATCAACACGTCAGAAGTTGTTGTAACTGAAACAGTATAATCCACTTTCGAATCTCCGGTATCAGCGCCTGCTGCTACATCATGGGAAATTCCACAGAACGATCCAGAAGTAATAGGAAAATTGCCATATACACGTATAAACCTATTGCCTCTCGCGGCCTCATACGCTTGAATGCGCTGAAGTGTTGGTCCATCTTGACTCATATAGGTGTCATCCGGTATTTCAATGTCAATGAAATATCCGGCAGCAGAGTGAAGCGTGGCGCAAGTTGCCGGAAGCGTGTTAGGAGGTCCTAACTCGTCTCCACATTTATTGATGGAATAGGTCACCATATTAGCAGCCTCATCATCGGCAATGGCCTGATCCCATCCGGTTTCAGTAATTGCGCTCGAACCTGCACCACTTCGACCGGTCAGAAAGTCATACGCGTGGATTCCTCCTTTGGTAAATTGATGAGAAAACTTCAACGAATGCACATTACCCGAAGTCGCGGCAATATCAGAAATAACTATACGTTGCATGCAAGACATCCCTTCAACGAAAGTTGAATTGCTCTGTTGAACAATTGAGTTGATCCAATGAATATTTCCCAATCCATATCCGCCGTCATTATTGGCACTCTGACGAAAATCAACTTTGACGTTGTCCGAGAAAAACGCTTGAGCGCTTAATCCTGAAGTTTGACCGGTTGCCGTAACAACCAGTTGCGCGTTGTCTTCAAATCCATCGTTAGGAACAAACCACGTGACCACAAAATCACCGTTGCTATCTGCAACAGTATTAAATGGCTGGTGAGCTTCCACTTCATTGTGTGTGCCATCGAGGTGCACTACATGAACGATGACTGTTTCACCAGGTGAAAATCCCGATCCATTAAAAATGGCAGTGGTCCCTGCCATGTAATCTGCCTGATTCGTGACGATTGTAGCGCCAGACTGGGCAAATACCGGAGTAGCCATGAGCAGACTGCAACAGACTGTCATGAACACAAACATACATTTCTGAAGTAATTGATTCTTCATTTTGATTTGGTTTTGGTTAATTATAATAGAGCAAAAACTTTCGGTCAGACATTAGATTCCATCTTGGAATTTCACAACAATGACAACTAAAATTTTCGTTTGAGTTACAAATGGGTTTCGACAAAAAGGTTAGAATTTACAAGACGTAAATCCCGAGTAGTGGTTAAGTAATATAAATGTTAAGCTTCATCTCAAAACTTCAGTGGGAAATCATGATTATAAAATCATTATCGCTCATTGAATGTTTTGACGAGACAAATTTTAGTAATTCCACGATGAATTAGTATTAAAATATAGTTAAAATTCCATATCGCTCGATTACCTACGACTCTAGAGGCACTTTTTTTTGAACAGTCTTTAATAGCGCCAATCCGAAGTACAAAAGAATACTAGATGGCTGACCACCATAGAAAAAATGTGTTCCCGTAATCAAAACATCAGTGAATTAAATACTTACAAGTGTGTGAAGATTACACTTACATAATACTATAAGTACTTTACAAAGAGCCGTCTTTGGTATGACTCATCAATTCTCCGGCTTCACATTCGCCATCAGATACTCACGGTTCATGCGAGCGATGGTTTCAAGAGAAATATTTTTTGGACATTGAACTTCACAGGCTCCGATGTTGGAACAATTACCAAAACCTTCTTCGTCCATTTGATTTACCATTTTGAGAACGCGATCTTTTCTCTCCACCTGACCTTGTGGTAACAGTGAGAATTGCGAAACTTTGGCGGCAACAAAAAGCATGGCGCTGCCATTCGGACAAGTGGCCGCGCAGGCACCGCAGCCAATGCAAGTTGCCGCATCAAATGCAGTATCAGCATCCTCTTTGGGAATCGGAATCGCATTCGCATCCAATGTTCTTCCACTGGTATTCACGGAAACAAAACCGCCGGCCTGGATAATGCGATCGAACGCGCCGCGATCGACCATTAAATCTTTGATAACAGGAAATCCATCAGCGCGCCATGGCTCAACATAAACTGTTTCACCGTCTTTGAAGGAGCGCATGTGCAACTGACATGTTGTTACTCCACGATTCGGACCATGCGCTTCACCATTGATAAACATGCTGCAACTGCCGCAAATTCCTTCGCGACAATCATGATCAAATGCAATGGGATCATCTCCTTTCACAACAAGTGAGTCGTTCAACACATCGATCATTTCCAGAAACGACATATCAGGACTTACATTATCAACTTTGTAATCAACGATTTTTCCTTGCTCTTTCGGAGAACGCTGTCTCCATATTTTTAAGTTGAGTTTCATTTTCTTAGGGTTGTAGGAATACAGGATTATAGGATTATAGGATTATATGGGGTGTTGAACGTGTAACCTCGATTCTAACACCTTTATCAGTTTGTAAAGCATTTTACTGAGTGTCATAACTTGTTCTTCTAAATTCAATAATTCCTTTTCGTCTATATATTCTAAGTTGTATGCTATTAATATTTGCGTGTGCATCTCATAAAGAGACCCTACCGCTATTTTCAAAAAATGTACATAATATCCTGTTCCTTTTCTTCCCCATCCTTCAGCAATATTCGATGGAATTGAAACGGCACTTCTTCTAATTTGTGAGATCAAGCCAAATTTCTCAGTATCGGGAAAACTTCGACTCATTCCATAAACCAACTTCACTAAACCCATTCCTCTTTGCCATACCAACAAGTCTTTAAAAGATTTGATTGTTTCCATTTTCTGAGCATTTACATTGTGAATTTCCACAATGTTACCGCCTCTAAAACAATCACCCCTTCACTCCATATTCCAATTTGGCATATTTCCCTATAATCCCATAATCCTGTATTCCTAAACCCCTATTTATAGCTTCTTTGCTGCACCTTAATATTCTCATAAATCAATTCCTCCTTATTCAACTTTGGTGTTGAAGGATTACCTGTCCACTCCCAAGCTGCGACGTATTTGAACTGATCATCATCGCGCATGGCTTCACCTTCTTCGGTTTGGTATTCCTCGCGGAAATGTCCTCCACAACTTTCCTTTCTTTCGAGTGCGTCGATACACATCAATTCTCCGAGTTCTATAAAATCGGCTACGCGCAATGCTTTTTCAAGTTCCTGATTCATGTTATCGGGTGAACCGGGGACGCGCACATTTTTATAAAAGTCCTCGCGAATTTTTTGAATTTCAATGATGCCTTCTTTCAATCCTTTTTCATTGCGTGCCATGCCGCATTTATCCCACATCACTTTGCCGAGACGTTTGTGAAAATGATCAACAGGTTGTGTTCCGCTATTGTTCATGATACGCGTAATTTGATCGCGTACACTTTTTTCTGCCTCGTCAAATTCCGCAGTCTTCGTATCAATTTTTCCCGTGCGAATTTCATCCGCCAGATAATTTCCTATGGTGTATGGCAAAACAAAATAACCATCTGCGAGACCTTGCATCAATGCTGAAGCACCCAATCTATTTGCTCCGTGGTCGCTGAAATTTGCTTCACCACAAGCATACAATCCCGGAACATTCGTCATCAATTCATAATCAACCCAAAGTCCACCCATCGTGTAGTGAACAGCAGGATAAATCATCATCGGTGTTGTGTAAGGATTTTCGGCAACGATCTGCTCATACATCTGAAACAGATTTCCGTATTTCTCTTCAACGACTTTTGTTCCCATGTCGATGATTTCCTTCTCCGAAGGATTTTGAATACCTCTCACGCTCGCCTGCGCATGGCCGTAACGTTGAATGGCAGAAGAGAAATCAAGATACACAGCTTCGCCTGTTGCATTCACGCCAAAACCTTCATCACATCTTTCTTTCGCAGCACGCGATGCAATATCACGCGGCACAAGATTTCCAAATGCAGGATATCTTCTCTCCAAATAATAATCGCGATCCTCCGCTTTGATATCCTGTGGCTTCAATTTTTTTGCGCGAATTGCTTCCACATCTTCCTTCTTCTTTGGCACCCAAATACGACCATCATTTCTCAACGACTCAGACATCAATGTCAACTTCGATTGATGATCACCACTAACAGGAATACATGTAGGATGAATTTGCGTGTAACATGGATTACCGAATGTTGCGCCTTTCTTGTGTGCGCGCCATGCGGCAGTTACATTACTTCCCATCGCATTGGTGGAAAGAAAAAACACGTTGCCATAACCTCCGGTGCAAAGCACAACAGCGTGCGCAGCATGTCTTTCAATAGTACCGGTGACAAGATTGCGCGCAATCACACCACGTGCTTTTCCGTCGACGATTACGACATCAAGCATCTCGTGACGGTTCAACATTTCAACCGTTCCCTTTCCAATTTGTCGTGAAAGAGCAGAGTATGCTCCGAGCAATAATTGTTGTCCGGTTTGACCTTTCGCATAAAACGTTCTTGAAACTTGCGTACCACCAAAAGATCTATTGTCGAGCAATCCGCCGTAGTCGCGAGCGAAAGGAACACCTTGTGCAACACATTGGTCAATGATATTGTTGCTAACTTCTGCGAGGCGATGCACGTTGGCTTCTCTTGAACGATAATCGCCACCTTTAATAGTATCATAAAAAAGACGGAATACAGAGTCGCCGTCATTCATGTAATTTTTGGCTGCATTGATTCCACCTTGAGCAGCAATACTGTGCGCTCTTCTTGGTGAATCCTGAAAGCACATCGACTTCACTTTGTAACCCATCTCAGCAAGTGATGCAGCAGCTGCGGCACCGGCGAGACCCGTACCAACAACAATGATTTCGATGCTTCTTTTATTTGCAGGAGCTACAAGACGGACGTGGTCTTTGTAATCTGTCCACTTTTTATCGAGTGGTCCTGAAGGTATTTTCGAATTGAGGCTCATTCTTTTTATCTAGATGAAAATGGTTGGATCAATGAAAGTCGCTTACACCGCTATGCAATCCATCCCATGTACATGGCGATAGGCATTGCGGCAAAAATGCTTGGAACCACTACACTGAAAGCATCACCACTGAAGATGATCAAATCTTTGTACTTCGTGTAGTTGAAACCAAGTGACTGAAAAGCGCTTCTGAATCCGTGAAGTAAATGCCAGAACAATGAGAAACAACCAAGCACATAAAGTATCACTACCCACAAATGTTGAAACACGAATTTCATTTCACCGAAGAGATCTTCATACTTGTGACCTTCATAGATGATGTGAGACGGAATGACCGTCAGTCCTGTGATGCGCGTCTTCAACCAGAAGTGATAAAGGTGCATGATAAGAAAAAGCAGAATCAACGTTCCCAGAAGCGCCATGCTGCGCGAATACCAATTGCTGCTGGTGGATGCTTTTTCGTAAGCGTACTTCACAGGTCGTGCTTTTCTGTTTTGGAAAAAAAGTATAAGACCATCTACAATGTGAAGAATCAATCCGAGGAAGAGTACAATCTCCATTGTTCGGATGATAAGATTGGTGCCCATGAAATGTCCCCATTTGTTGAACGTCATGCCGCCATCGTTGAAAAAAATCATCGCATTGATGGCGCAGTGAACGATGAGGAAGGTGATGAGAAAAAATCCGGTGAGTGACATCCAGTATTTTTTCATGAGAGAACTACCGAAGAGACCTTTAGCCATATTGCTTGTGGATGCTAAAATTTATGCTGCGAATGTACATGACACATTCTTTGTAAAAGCAACTTGAGGAGGAATTGGTTCAAAAAGAAACGGCAGTACAATGTCAATCAAACTGTCATTCACTTTGACTTATATCACAATGACTTTATAAATTAAAGTCATGCAATTTTCATAGGGCCTCAATGCGCAAAGGGAGCCAAATGCGCTTACGGACATTCCTGATCCATACTCCACAACATAACTTGAACATCAGAAGCTCCAACGATTCCATCTCCATCAATATCAGCGGAACAATTTTCCACGCATCCGAATTCTGCAATTAAGATTAAGAAATCATTCATATCTATGATGGAATCATTATTTATATCCGAGGGACAAAAATTTTGCTCCACATTCGGTATTGTAATACTTACATCACAAGACGATTGATTGCCGTAAAAATCCGTCACGAAATATGTGACTACATAAATTCCACTTGGATAAAAATCCGCAGCTGCAGCATTGTTGTTGTAATTGTTACTAATTGAGAAACTCCCACAATTATCCTCTGCGATAGGCAGCGCCACCTCTATAATAGCACCATCATTTACGAATGAAATAACCTCGAAACTTTCTGGACAAATAACTTGTGGAGGAACATCATCATTTGGATAAATAACAAAAGCACAGGAGCCAACGCTTCCCAAATTATCAGTAGCAGTAATAACCATTGTCAGGCTATCTGAAAAGAACACACCGGGTTCAGGCCATTGCGTGACAATCGGCGCAGCATCAAGGTTGTCTACGACCATAACACTTGACGTCAGATTAGGAACGACAGAGCAATTAGTAGATAAGGGCGAATTATTAATATGAATAATATAATCATGAGTTTCACCCCAATTATCGGATATACACATATCGTATTGAGACAAAGGCATGGAATAACTTGCGATTATTCTAAAGCGATGTGGGCCGGGCGATACACCTATGTTCGGAATAGTAAATAAAAAGGAATACTGCACAAGTACTTGTGAAGAATTTCCAATCCATTCATTGGAATCATTAAAATCACCATCATTGTTGAAGTCAATCCAAAAACCGAAATATTCAGGAATAGCAGCAAATGAATTGCAAATCAGAGAATAGCTTTCTCCGGACGTAAGATTGCAGGTGGTAGTACCGGGAATGGAATCAAATTGAGTAATTAGATTACCATTATCATCAGTCCATCCTATAGAATTACACCAAGTATTCAAATGACTCATTTGAATATTCCCTGATTCGTCCATGATAATAACGTCATCTATGTAATCATCTACACAACCATAGTCGAACGTAGGAAAACATTGCGTGGGTGCCAATATCGGAATTGCAATGCCAGGACAATAGACGACGGGAGGCGTATCTACAGATACCAAAACTTCGGTTGTACAAGTGCTCACATTACCATTCAAATCGCTTGTGTAAAATATTAGCAAATGAAGACCTACATCATAGAATCCCGAAGCATCGATTTCTCCATTCACGCTATTCCAAATTGATGCAATTCCACAATTATCCTGAGCTATGGCTGACGAAAGTTCGAAAAGAGTACTTGTTTCACCAATTGGAATTACTACGTCGACATTACTCGGACATTGAATAATAGGGGAAATATTATCGTAGAAAATCTGAGTGAATTCGCAAGTTGAAATATTCCAGAGATCATCCCGTGCAGTAATTGTGATGACAGTATTCTCGCTAATCAAAGTCCCTGGCAAAGGATACTGAGTAATTTCCAAATTTGTATCTTGATCATCTGTTATAAGAAGCTGTGATAAATAATTCGGTAATCCCTGACAAAAATCGTAATTGATAAAACTCTCGCCCAAATTCGAAGAACAAGCAATCCATGGAGGAATAGTATCAACCGGCATATCAAGTAAGCAAGTATTGCCCGAATAAAGCGCATAAGTTTCACCTTGTTGAGAATAGCATGTGTAATGAACGAAGCTCACTTCAATACCCACCGAGCCAGGATTAACACAATAGAAAGGTGATATTCCGGTCCACCAATTTCCAATTCCCTCAACCAGTGTAATGTCCGCATACTGTGTATAAAAACGCTTTCTATAAGCACCATTGAAAAAGAATGAATCAACTTCCGAAACGATGTAGTTAAACGAACACGTTGGTTGAATTGAATGTATCGTGTCTCCAACTTGCCAATTATAGCGTTGAGACAAAATTTCACCTTGAGCATCACTATAATAGAAAACCGAATCTCCCTGTTGTCGCCACTTGCCGATGGGTATGTGTATACTTGAGTATTCATTTATGTAAAGTTCTGGATCAGACCATGATTCACCAAAAGTGTTTCTAAACATCAACAGATATACCTTGCCATCAATCGTTGTGTCGCCATCAAAATACGCGAACTTGTTTTCCCACCCATATGCACCTCCAAAAGAAGATTTCCAGACGGACGTCTCATCAAAATAGGATTGAGCATTCGAAACGAAATGCACACATTGGAAAAGAAATGCGATAGTTAAGATTTTGTACATTCCACAAAAGATTTAGAAGTCGTCTGTCAAATGTAATACTATCCAATGAAAGTCAGCTCGTACAAATGAATTGTTCCAATCAATTGTGCTGAGTGACTCCGCTTCACGCAATGTCATCGAGTCAAAATACGCAATCAGACATATATCAAACATGCTATACATGCAACAATGATGAAAAGAGAACGGTTGTATTAATTCTATCGAAATGATTGAAGAAATTCCGTCATCGAAAAATTCTACGTCCGGAAGTTGTCGCATGTGATGCATTATCAAATCGATAAGTGAGCATCACTCCGACAGTTGCAGTAGGTTCATAAATCCAGATATTATTAATTGGTGTAAAGGTGTCGCCTGTTGCAGGATTTAAATCTGCATTAAACTTGAAGCGATATAAAAGTTGCCCTTCATAGCCAATCCACTTTTGAATTTTGCATTGCACACCAATGTCAATATTCGAGGTGGCGGCATATTGAACACCGATATAACTGCGAGCTTGCCAAAACGCCCCTTGTACTTCGTAAGTTCTCTCCAGCAATTCATATGACATACTCTGTGAAGATGTCTCATTTCCTTGGGTGAATGCAAATTCCTGATCAACATTCAAAGGTGTAAATTTCTGCGTCACGCTATTATAGATTCCTTGCTTCAGGGTGAGCACAAACTTTCGAACGTTCAGTTTGTAAACCGCGTCTATTCCAAGCTTGAAGGTTTTGAAAGTTCTCTCGTTGTGAATGCGACTTGAAGTTGTTGCAGAAATCGGCAAGTCATAATCCATCGTGAAAGTGCTCGAATAGGATGAAGTGCCCATACCCAATCCGAGCGAACTTTTCTCTCCAACTTTTCTCATAAAATCAATCGAGCCATTGAATGTCAGCTTCGATTTATAATCAAACGTATTCCCGGGAGATTCGACGCCGTCTTCAACATTCTTTGTAACGACCATATCAAGGGGCTCAAGGTTGAAGTAAAAGGCGTATTTGCTAGCGTTACTTTGAGCTGATGATTGCAGAGAAATCATGCAAGCAAAACAGCCAAATACGAGTAATCTTCGATAAAGAGAATCATTTTTTTTCATAAAGGAATTGTGTTGTTTACGTATTAAATAATTTGAGAAAAAAGTCATTAATCACAGATGCTAAATGTAATGTTTCTTTGAAGCACAACACCTTCATTCTCTACCCTGTGCAAAGAAAAAACTTCGTCATCACCAATGGCCAAATCACCATCACCCATATGCGTTCTGCAAGCGCGTCTATAGTTGCAACTATTGCAATGCTCTGTTTCAAGACCGCTTGCCCAGATCGGATCACCAACGTCCTGACAGAAATTATTTCTAAAATGCCAGTTTATTTCCGCTTTGACATTGGCAGCTTCCGGACGCCATTTATAGCTGTTGTTATGCCATTGCCATTCATAAGACTTAGTAGTAGCTCCTTGATGCTCGCCAAAGAAGTCATGGCGTATCCATGCTTCAGAAGTCATACGTTTACCATTCGACTCGTCGTGATTCACGATTGACAGACACACATTTGCACAATCACCACCTCCAATATTGACGAGATTATTCTCCTTTGTCGTCAGTCTTTCTGTGATTGTTGCATAGCCGCTGCATGGATCCGGATATGAAAAATCAACCGTCATAGGATAACTTCCAGACCCTGGATAAGTGTGTGAGAATTCCGTGACCCATATATCATGTATTACCAACTCCGGACTATTGTCGCCAAAATTGATCGTGAGCGTTCCGAAAATTGGAACAGTGAAAGTAGATTCATCCTGATTCGTCATTTTCAATTTAATTTCGGTATTAAACCTTCTAATATTAGGTTGACAACTGATCGCTCCATATGTCATGACCGCATCAAGTTGACAATCAGAATAAGCGCCGCGATGTCTGAACCACCACAACGACTTTGATTCAAGTTTAGAATTGACATCAAGTTGTGCGAGAAGAAGTAAATTATCGTTTCCCTTAGGAGTTTCACGAAGAAGATTGATGTCATGCGTGTTGCCAATCGGTATCTGGTAAACTTGGTTTTCACTCATGTACACCATCACAAAATCCGCAACTTGCACTTCGTAATGCTCATTCAAAATAGATTCACGTAAATCATCAAGAATAAAATCTGCAAGTGAATCGCGATTCGCAATATTCTCATCAGCCTCGAGGATAGAACGCAGTGATTGATGACCCGCTTCCGCTTCTATGGCTAACAACATATCTTCTACAGTTGCGTATTTCGTCCCATCAAAAGTTTTCACGCGTTCAGAAAGATAATTGTAATATTTCCTCAATTCCGGAATATCAGAGAAATACAACCGACCATTTACCACTCGTGGTAAATCTTGAGCGGCATGGTTGAATTCCGTTGTTTCCATTTTTTCGTGCTTACACGAGTAAATTAAAATTGTCATCATAACAATAATCGAAAGAGTCAAGGTTGTTTTCATTCCTTTGTTTTTTATTTGGTTAAATACTTCCAGCTTCGTGCTGAATGATGAACAAAGGAATTGAGCTTGTGAAAAATCACTCCGCCATAAATATGCCAATTAAGCATATTACAAAGAATCTTCTTTGGAATTCAGTCGATTACAAGGCATAACAAAGTATGCGGGTTTGGTCATTCGCATGTATCAGTCTAATTCAATAAAGCAATTACTGCTTTCCGGTAGATCCGAATCCACCGGCACCACGATCCGTTTCACCAAGTATTTCTACTTCTTGCCATTTGATGGTCTCATGTTTTGCAATCACCATTTGCGCAACACGATCTCCGTGTTTGATGGTAACAGGTTGATTGGAAAGATTCACCAAAATGACTTTTATCTCGCCGCGATAATCAGCGTCGATGGTTCCGGGTGAATTCAAAACAGTTATTCCCTGCTTGGCCGCAAGTCCGCTTCTGGGGCGAATCTGCGCTTCAAATCCGGCGGGTAATTCAATGAATAGTCCGGTGGGAATAAGTGCGCGATCTAGTGAATTCAAAATAATATCGGCCTCAAGATTTGCGCGTAGATCCATGCCTGCGGAGTGCCGTGTTTCATACGCAGGTAGCGCATGTTGAGATTTATTGATGATCTTGATTTCTAACATAGTTGCTGATTGTCAAAAACGTAATTGCTACTCTTTGCATTGAGCCTCGAGGTCGCGTATATATTCAAGTTTGTAATGATGAAATGTCTGTGCTGTTCTTATATCAATCAATGCTCCTTTTTTATTACCACGCTTCAATTTAAGCTTTGCCCTTAATAAATATGCATCAGGATTATCCCATTCAAACCCAAGTGCTTTTTCAATCAATAATTCCGCTTCATCAAGCAACCCATCCTCCATTGTACGATTAGCCACTCTCAAAATTATACCTGAGTCCTTTGGATTCTTCTCGTATAGTTTTTTGAGATGATTATAGGCGGTTGCTGAATCATAATAATGCTCCAAAATTCCTATCCAATTGATGTTTGCAGTAATGTCATCAGGAGTTCTTTTCAGTATATACACAAGGTCTGTTCTTGCCAGTTCATACCTATCTGCCATTAAGTATGCATAAGCCCTGCTGTTTAGGACAATCAAATTTCCTTTTTCAACTTCAAGAATTGCGTTACAATCCCTAATACATGCGTCGAACATTTCAAGATCGATTTCCGCTCTCATTATCGAAAAAAGCTGCTGTGTATCGCGCTTGTATTGATATGCCCTTTCGCGCCACACAAGTGCTAAACTATCCTGATAAAGTGTAGAATAAACAGCGGCGAGATTATTCATATATCGAGCGTTGGTAGAATCGAATTCAAGAAGTTTTTGCGCTGACTCTAAACAACACTGAAAATCCCGCTTCTCGAAACAAGAAAGAAAAAGTTCGTCAAGCCTTTTTACTTCCTTGCCAATTCTCTGACTAGAAACAGAAAACGAAATGCACAAAGCACTTATCAAAAAGATGTACTTCATTTTGCAATGCTTACTTCCCCGAAAACTCCGCCTTTCTTTTCTCCATAAAAGCAGTTGTGCCTTCTTTAAAATCTTCAGTGCCGAAGCACTTTCCGAATTCGCGAATTTCTGCCGCGTAACCGTTGATGCCGACATTGTATCCGGAGTTCACCGCACGTATTGCAGACTTGATGGCCGCCGGAGAATTCTTCACAATTTTCTGAGCGATCTCATTGCACTTCGTCATCAAATCCGCAAGTGGCACAACGTGATTTACAAGTCCCCATTTAAGTGCCTCTTCCGCGTTGATCATGGAAGCTGTTGTGATCATTTCCAGCGCTTTTCCACGACCAACCAATTGCGATAAACGCTGCGTACCGCCATAACCGGGAATGATACCGAGTGAAACTTCCGGTAGACCGAGTTTAGCATTATCCGAAGCTATACGAATCTGACAACACATCGCCAGTTCAAGTCCACCGCCGAGTGCAAAACCATTCACTGCAGCGATGACAGGTTTACTCATGTTTTCTACAAAATCAAAAAGTAATTTGTGTCCACGCGAACTGAGCATTCGTCCTTCATCAATATCGAAGTGAGCAAATTCCTTGATGTCAGCACCGGCTACGAAAGCCTTGTCTCCGGCGCCAGTGAGGATGATCACGCGCACATCCGGATTGACATCGGCGAGTGCAAGTGCTTTATTCAATTCATCGATCAACTCACTGTTGAGTGCATTCAATTGAGCGGGCCGGTTCAACGTGATGTTCATCACGCGATCGTTGGTTTCTATAAGCAGGTGATTGTATGGCATATTAAATTTTGTTGAAGCGCGAATATATTTCAACCCTTATCAAAGCGAATGTTTCACGGTAGAGTAGAGCGGCAAGATGAACAGTTTTCATCCTGCCTGCCCCCTCATCAAACCGTACGTGCAGTTTTCCCGCATACGGCTTTCCTAGG
>JAYTOA010000090.1:0-4930 GCA_043748015.1 Flavobacteriales bacterium | reverse complement strand
GTCTGACCACTTCCCATTTCAATCCATTCGTTGCCTCTTATATGTTTTTCGAGACGAATTTCTACGCCGGCTGCCGGCTGTCCTTTCGATGTATCCAATATGTGTGTGGTTATCTGACTCATGATAATAGTTTTTCCAATCGAAGTTTAGTAATCTTGTTTTGTTCGCCCATTGCGATTTTAAATTCTGTCTCAGCATCATTGTCGATACGACTGTTCAGCAATGCGAGCATTTCTTGCGCCGACTTTCCTGTTGCACAAACGATGAATATAAATCCGAATTTCTTTTCATATGCATCATTTCCATCAGCCAATGCCTGAAGTGTTTCATGATTTGCAGTGTTTACTCCAGATTGCTCATTACCTGCCCATTCTTTTGTCGATGCAAATTTTTTCTCCAGACTTTTTACATCTCCAATCTTTGGATGATGTGTGAATGCCTCGAATCCATCTTCTACAGTGCTTTCCGCCCAGATTTCATCTGAAATTTCGAACAGCTGTTCTTTATCTGCGAAGGGAATTCGCGAAGCCAACTTCTTCGCCCAACGTGTGCTTCCGCAACACTTGAATAACTCCGTGATTGCCTCTTCGCGTGACAGTTTATTTATTTTGTCCATGTTTGTCATTACTTGATGTGGCCAAACAATCGCAATCTGCTGATTCCGCCATCAGGGAAAATATTCAATCGAATATGCGTGAATGGTCCGTGATTCGAAATCTCATTGGTGAAAATGTGTTCCGCATCTGCAGTCAACTTTGTACGTGGTAATATTTCCGTCCATTTCAAACTTGCATCCGACCAGTCGTCTACTTTTTCAGTGAGATTCAATCCCTCAATCGAACATGTGTCCGGGAAATTTCCTTTGAAGTGACAGGTATCAACAAGGATTTTTTTAATCTCACCTTTATGCGCGAGTTTTACTATCACCCAATCGCGATTGTTGGGAGTGCGATTGCGCTTCGTCTCCCAGCCATCACCCATGTTGACGCCGCGGCCGGGCATCAGCAAATTATCCATGTGACTAAAAAACATGTCGTTGCATGACATCGACTTGGCTCCATTGATCGCTGATGCGAGATCAACTGTTTCGTCAGGGGCGATGAGTTGCCAGTTTTTATATACTTCACCATAAACTTTCAGACGTGCAACTCCGCCATCAGGATATATATTCAGTCTCAAGTGCGTCCAGATTTCTTTGCTTTTTATATCGTAAAAGTTTTGACTTCCCGGATCGAGATGTGATTTGGAAAGTATTTCTGTCCAATGCGTACCGGGCGATGTAAGATCTTCGATTGTTGGCGATCCTTCAATATTGCATGCTTCGATGGAAGCATTCGGCGGATGATTGCCAAGGAAAAAATTCGTGTCGATATCTACACCTTGAATTACACCTGATGCACCGAGTTGTATGATGCACCAGTCATGTCCCGGAGTGCGCTTGCGGCGCGACTCCCAGCCATCCATCCACTTTCCGCGATCGGTGTATTTGTCGGCTATAAAAATGCCTCTGCCGGGCTTCAATAAATTTTCTTTCTCTGCGAAAAAATCATCGCTGCAAATAATTGCTTTGCCACCCATTTTTTCGGATGCAAGGTCTATCAGCGAAGTGTATGAAGGTCTTTCTGTTCGTGCAATTTCCATATTTAATTATGCTAAATGCGTTTTGTTTTTCATCAAAAATTTTCCATGTGGTGTTGAATCAACTTTGCCTTCCTCAAACACTTTGATGCCTGCAAGGTACGTTCGCTTCACTACACCGAATAATTCTTTTCCAATATAGGGAGTGACTTTATGACGGAATTGAATGTCTTCCTTTTTCACAATAAATTTTTCTTCCGGATTCCAAACGACAAGATCTGCATCGAATCCTTCTTTTATTTTTCCCTTTACATTTTCCACATGCAAAAATTTCGCAACCGAGCTGCTCATCCATTTTGAAATGTCTTCGACTTTGCAACCGCGTTCTTTTGCCGACGTCCACATGACAGGAAGCGAAAACTGAATGCTCGCAATACCACCCCAAGCTTTTTTGAGATTGCCGCTTTCAATTTCTTTCAATACAGGTGTAGCGGGTGAGTGGTCTGTCACTACAAAATCAATGATGCCGGCTTTCAATGCGCCCCATAGTTTTTCGTTGTTTTCCTTTTCGCGAATGGGTGGCGCACATTTATACAATGTGTTGCCATCAGGAATTTCTTCGGCGTGGAAAAAAAGATATTGAGGACATGTTTCCACGGTAAGTGGTAATCCCTTTTCACGAGCAATTTTAATTTTCTCAATGGAATTTGAAGATGATAGATGCACGATATGGACGCGTGCTCCGGTCGATTCACATAGATGAATCAAAACATCAATCGCTTTGTCTTCCCATTCTTTTGGACGTGATGTGAGATATGCCATGTAGTTGGTCGGATTTTTT
This sequence comes from Flavobacteriales bacterium, assembly GCA_043748015.1. Classification (GTDB taxonomy): domain Bacteria; phylum Bacteroidota; class Bacteroidia; order Flavobacteriales_D; family Sanyastnellaceae; genus JAIBBG01. The sequence continues at coordinate 2,511 of JAYTOA010000090.1, read as the reverse complement.
TCCAACGCTTCCATACCTTCATGATGACTGTCCAATTCTGCGTGAGCCAGCAATGTGATGCCATGTTTTTTCATGATGGCCAATCCTTCTCTCAATTCGGTTTCATTCACATTCGGAAAATCATCAATGCCGGAATGTGTCATGAATGCTTTAACGCCGAGTATGCCTGCAGCGCAAAGTGCATCAAGTTGGTCAAGATTATCAGGAACAATTCCACCATAAAATCCACAGTTGCAAAATAGTTTGCCTTTGGCAGCGTCAAGTTTGATGTTGAGCGCTTCTACAGAAGTCGTGACAGGCGAGGCATTCAGCGGCATATCAACGAGTGAAGTAATTCCTCCGGCAATTGCAGCTTTGGTGATCGTCTCGAATCCTTCCCATTCTGTTCGCCCGGGTTCGTTGATGTGAACGTGTGAATCTATCAGTCCGGGCATAACAACTAGTGAGCCCATATCTTCAATGGGAAACGTCGCATTCTGCAACTTGCCTTGCTCCAGTTTTGAAATAATACCGTTCGTGATTAGTATTGTGCCATTGATGAAACCTGATTCTGTGAGTATTCTTGAACTGTATATTCCGAAATCCGGACTTTGTTGAGTCATGTTTTGAACTTATTGTTACAAAAGTATTGCTTTTTGAAAGTTGCTCAGAGCGAGGCAAGTGGCCTTTTTCATTGATGATCCTAAAGCAAGCTACGAATTTTTTGAGATGCCGAAATCTGTGTTGCTCTTCGTATTTGTTTTTCTTGCCAACGCGGTTTTCGCTGCGGAGAAGTTCTCTACACATTTCAGTTTTTCAAATGGAATGTTTCTCCTGGTGTTCGCCATTCTGGTGTATATCACTTACGTTGTTTTTCGAGGTGCTATGCGTGGTTTGAAAACTTCACTTGAAGGTGCCGATGAAAAAACTGAACGTGGTTTGAAGGCAAAATGGAATGAAGTTTTTGAATCAAGGAATGTGATCGTGTACATCTCAGTGATGTTTCTCATCATGTTTGGATTGTATTACTTCGTTGTGGGAACTACCATGGAATCGCATGTGGTAGAGTGGCTGAATCTGATTGTTCGTTGGGCGCACGTAGTCTTTGGTATTGCTTGGATCGGTGCTTCTTTTTACTTCAATTTCCTGGAAAATAGTTTGAACCGCACGGAAAATCTTCGCGATGAACTCGCAGGAAATCTTTGGGCAGTGCATGGTGGCGGGTTTTATTATCTCGAGAAGTATAAGATTGCACCAAAGGAAATCCCCAAGCATTTACATTGGTTCAAATACGAAGCTTACTTCACCTGGCTCTCCGGTTTTGTTTTGCTGTTCATCGTTTATTATCTCAACGCAAAAGTGTATCTCATCGATCCGCAAGTGATGGATCTCGCACCTAAGACTGCTGTTGCAATTGGCATTGGTTCGTTGATTGTCGGATGGATTGTCTACGATCTGCTTTGCAAATCGCGTTTGTCGAAGAATCCAGCTGTTTTCGGCCTCATACTTTTTCTATTCATAGCAGGAGCTTCCTACTTGTTGCTACAGATTTTCAGTGCGCGTGCCGCATACATCCATGTAGGTGCATTGATTGGAACAATGATGGTCGGGAATGTTTTTCGTGTGATCATCCCATCTCAAAAGGCGATGGTGAAGGCTGCAATCGAAGGCACACCGGTCAATCCGCAACTTGGAAAGAACGCGCTGCTTCGATCACGCCACAACAACTATCTCACCTTGCCGGTCATCTTTATCATGATCAGCAATCACTATCCGAGTACATACGGCAGCGCATTCAACTGGATTGTACTGATGGGACTCACCATCACCAGCGTTCTTGTAAAACATTACCTCAACAAAATAGAGCAGGGGCAAAAGGCGGTTTGGATTATGCCGATAGCAGTCATCGGAATGATATCTATGGCGCTCATCACAGCACCGCGTGTCAAAGAAGTTTGCGAAGAAGGAACAGTCACCACTTTCCTCGATGTACAACCGATCATTCAAAAGCGTTGCGTACAATGTCACTCGGCAACACCAACAGATGATGTATTCACAACTGCACCTAACAATATTATGTTTGATACTCCGGAGCAATGTGCGTCACAAGCGGACCGCATTCTCCAGCGCGCTGTTATCAACAAGACAATGCCTCAGGTAAACAAGACCGGCATGTCGCAAGAGGAACGCGACGCGCTGCAGTGTTGGATTGAAGGCGGTGCTGTGATCAAATAGTCATTTGATGATTTGGTGAGTAGAAAATTTGTGATTTTTGATTTTGACTTGTGATGATCGGCGTTCTTATTCTCCTGAGTAATTTCTTTTGGTGATTGTCTTTTCCTTTTTGGAATTTGTGCGAAATTTCCTTGTGAACTATGTGTTTTCAAGGTTCTGGGCATATAGCCGGTAATCTGATTTTTCGTTTAGGAGTGTTCAACTCTCAACTCTCACTCACACTTCTCCACATCACATCTTCACCTTCACCAACCGCAAGGCTTTCTCGAATCGATCATGTGTGATGCGAACGATATA
>JAYTOA010000089.1:0-1866 GCA_043748015.1 Flavobacteriales bacterium | reverse complement strand
CGTTCTATGGTTTCCTGTTGCTTCTGAATGCGCTCTTCCATTTTCTCGCTCTTCTTCTCGAACTCCTCAATGGCCTTACTCGCCAATTCTCCTGCGCTTCTTGCATTACTGCTCAGTGATTCAAATCTTGTCTTCTCTTCTTGCAATGATGCGAGCATTTCATCCATTTGCACCTTTTGCTTACTCAGCTTTTTCTTGGCATTTTCGATCATCGATTTTGGTATGCCATTGATCTGCGCCACTTCAAATGTGAACGAACTTCCCGGTTGTCCGATGGAAAGTTGGAATGTAGGCTCGAGCGTCTCAGTATTGAAAAGCATGCAACCATTCATTGCGTTTTTCAATTGAGCCGCCTTCAATTTGATGTTGCCGTAGTGCGTAGTTATCACACCAAATGTTTTTCTGTTGTACAATTCTTCGAAGAAAACTTCGGCCAATGCTCCTCCAAGATCAGGATCGGAACCGGTACCAAATTCATCCAGCAATACCAGGCTGTGTTGATTCGTCACATCAAGAAAATGCTTCATGCGCTTGAGGCGATAGCTATATGTTGAAAGTTGATTTTCGATGCTTTGATTGTCGCCAATATCTGTGAGTACAGCATTGAAGAATGACATCCTGCTCGTTTCTGCAACAGGCACGAGTAAACCACTTTGCAACATGACTTGAAGTAGTCCCACGGTTTTCAATGTGATACTTTTTCCGCCGGCATTTGGTCCTGTGATGACTAGAATTCGATGGTTGCCATCCATCAACAATGTCTGTGCAAATGTTTTCTTTCTGTTCCGCTTATTGTTCAACAACAACAAAGGATGATATGCTTGCTTAAGATCGATCACCGTTTCATCTGTGATTTCGGGAAGTATCGCATCGAGATCGATTGCAAGTTTTGTTTTAGCTTGAATAAAATCAAACTCTGTTAAACATGCCTGAAACGCTTTGATGAGTGTCAACTGATGACGAATATCTGCAGTAAGTTGTTTGAGTATTCTCCTGATCTCTGTTCGCTCATCATCAATCAATGCCTCCAGTTCGAAGTTGAGCTGAATATTCACTTCTGGTTCTATATAAGCCAAAGCACCGGTTTTGCTGCTGCTGACAACGATACCCGGAATCTTGCGTTTGTGTGTGCTGAATACTGCCAGCACTTTTCGCTCATTGAGGAAAGCTTCACCGGTGTCGCCAAGAAAACCTTTGCCGGAATATTCCTTCATCACACGCGAGAAATTTTTCGAAATTGTTCTGCGCACATTGGCAATACCGTCTCTTATACTTCGCAGGGCGGGAGACGCGTCATCCTTCACTTTCCACTTGGTATCAAATACGGTGTGAATGGCTTTGATGATCTCATCATTTTCATATACATCACCAAGGAGTGAATACAATGATGTAAACACTTCTTCCATTCCGGTGAATGATTTGATGATTTCATTCACCAACAAATTCGCTTTGTAAATTCTGAAAAAACCGTCTTCATTGAGAACGCTGTCACGCACTTGTAACAGTTGAATTTCATCCTCCAGCTCTTCAAAATCCAATGCGGGAAATGCAATGCCATCGCGACGAATGTGTGTGAATTCCTCTACGCGCATGAGTTCTGATTTTAGCAAATCATAATTGCCAATGGGCACGAGTTCAATCATCCGCAACCGCGCAGTCGGCCCTGTGCAATAGTCGTGAAGCATGAGTCTGATGAGATCAAACTCAAGATCCTTTATAGCCTGTTCATCAAAATGTTTCATTCCCTTTCCAGAAATCCTGTGAGTGCGTTGGTATCGGTCTCAATGACGGATTCATTCTTATTCTTATACTTGTTGACACCAACAACGATGGTTTGGTTCTCGTTCAGATCAATGCGCTGCTGTG
>JAYTOA010000088.1:0-6323 GCA_043748015.1 Flavobacteriales bacterium | reverse complement strand
AGCGCGAACCATGGACGCGCTTCTCTATCGTCAATTTCACGGATAAAAGCGTTGTTCATCATGTTGAGAAAAGCATTGGCGTGGACTTCAACACCTGGTATCTTATCATTTTGTGATGGCACTGTTTTGAGATCCTGTAGACCGGAAGCACTGGTGCCGAGAAATACGAATTTGTTTTCAAAGAATTCCGCAGGCATCAATTCATCCAAAACTTTATAATAGGAGATGTAGCGAAATTTTTCCTCATTACCCAACCAATTGATACGAAAGCTGCCATCTTTTCTAAGTGGAATGGAAGCCTTCTTTCCAAGTTGCAATCCATCTTCATTAATGCTCACCTCTTCATCTTTCACACCGAGATGATCAAGCATCATGTATAGTGGAAAATTTGCGACATAATTTTTTCTTCCATTGTTAGTAGTCAGTTCTTGCAGCAGGCGATAATGTCGAACCGTTCCATCTTGCATTGTCGGGACAGCAATAGAACCTAGACCACGCGCGTAATCAGCGAGCGGTGAATAGGGGAGAACTGCATGGTTGATTTTATGAAAAAGGAATTGATGATTTGCTTCAAAGGAAAAAATCCGGAGATTATTATATGTAGCATTCACTGAATCTTGATCGGTAGAAAACTTATCATCATCGAAGAAGCTCAGATAAACATTTCCTGCGTTTTGAACTGCATCATTCAATTCCGCGTCGGTGCTCATCGCATTCGTAATCTGATCTGCATTTTGAAATCCTTTGCTTTCAAGTATGCGTTCATATTCCTGAGAAAGTGTATCCGGCTCGGTGTAAAGAAAGTCAATGCCAATTGCCGCAGGATTTCCTGATGAGATATAATTGATAACGCGTGCGTCGTAGGATCTTGGCCAAAGTTGTGAGCGACCCAAAGTTTTTAGACTAGCATCATCAATGTCGATGATCACAATTTGATCGGGCGTTACTTTTTGATGATGATTGTTGATTCTTCTGACGTGAAAAGCAAGATCGGTCACTTGATTTTCCATGCCTTCCATCGGTGGCCGCACCATATTGTTGGAAACATGCACAAGCAATTCGATCAGGGCAAGACATGCGAGACCCAATACAATGGAAGGCAAAAACAGTTGCAGAGTTTTGCGGAGCTTACCCGATATCTTCATACTAAAGGAGAGCGAGTACTTTTTCAGCGTCGGCTTTCAATGAACTTGCAGAATGAGCAATGATGAAGTTTTGAAAAATTTCGCGCGCCTTCACCGGATTGTTCGACATGATATAGGAATGTCCGAGAGCAAACTCTGCGTAAATAGCCATATCGTCACCGGGTTTCTGATCAATGAAAGCTTGTAACGCAGCAATCGCTTTCGGATAATCTTTTTGCTCATAGAACGCAAAGGCTTCGGCAAAAGAAATGGCTTGGTCTTCTTTCCAATAAATCTCATCGCGTTTGTTTCCTTTCACTTCATCACGACGAATGCCGCCTTCTTCAGCGCGTTTTGCACCGGGACCTGTTTTGAACACCGTCATGAATTCTCCGAAAACACCTTCAGTCGCGGCTTTGCTATTGCCTGTGCTCGCTGCATAGAGTGCTTTGATGTCCATGCGTGAATTCGGACCAACAATAGTCTTCGTCCCATTCGTCCAAACTATTTCCACCATAGCATCTGCGGTAGTTTTTATGGTTTGATTGCGACGCACAGCAGTATTGATTTTAGCGCGTTGCCAATCAGGGTCAGTGCCCAATTCCACTTTACCTTCATAGTAAACAATTTTTCCGGCAGTGGTAGTGTCTTTTTGCGAGAATAGGCTTAATGAGCCGGAGATCATGAGCAATAGAAGGACGATCTTATTCATTTGAGTTGGGTATTAAGGTCAGCATAAATGTATGCTATTTCAGGATCGAGAATTATTGCTTTATCAAGAAAAGTTTTTGCGGCAACTTTATCTCCCAGGGCGATGCATGTCTTGCAAAGATTGATGAGAATATTGGCGTCATTGACATCCAGTTTCGCCGCCTGCTCATAATAGTCGCGTGCTTTTGCGTTGTTGCCCTGAAGGAAAAAAACGTTGCCAAGGTTGTTGAGCACAGTAGCATTTTCCGGCGATAGTTTTAACGCTTCCAAGAATATGTTTTCCGCGTCTGTCATCTGACCGGTTTGTGCCAGTAATGTGGCGTATTTATTTTTTACAAATACATTGTTTCCTTCAGCGTAGTATCTGTTTTTTATTTCGGCAATCGCTTCCTTTTTCGTTTTCTGAACGAGTTGCGCCACCATGGTCTCATAGGAGTCGATGACTTTTTTTCCTGATGGTGGTGCTTCATTGAAGCCTTCCGGTTTGTAAGCAGCAGGCTGATAAATTCCCCAGGCATCCGCAAATGGAATCAACTCGGGAAATTGTCCGGCGGTGAGTTCTTTGTAAAATCTTTCTGCACCGGATTTCCATGCGATCATGAAATTTTTGTTGCCAATGAATGTCGTTTCAAGTGGTATCCAGACTTTGTCACCGATAATAACTACTTCGCGCGCGTTGATTCCGTTCGAAGCAATATCAGAAGGTTTGATAGAACTTTCGAATGCCAACATCACGTGTCCGGGAAGATCTATGTAAGCAGCAGGTACGCCACCAATTTCCAACAGAGCTGCGGCAAGTGCAACAAGATCATCGCAATCGCCTCCTTTTCTCTTCAATGTTTCAGTAGGAAATTGCAGATAGTCGAGCACATCGGGAGTGATAGAACTCGTTGCATAATTCTGCGAAGGATCGGCGCTATAGCCAATTCCGCTTTCGCTTAGCAATGTGTAAATCTGCAATGCCTTCAACATATTGCGCTGAAGTCCGAAGCCGCTTGTATTCCGGAAAATGGCATCTGCCTTTTTATTATACTCAATCAGCATCTCTTCATTCGGTGTTACAAATGCGGAGAGCAATCGTTTATCTGACCAGGTGATGGTATTTCTGCCGAACACAGAAAAAGATGTAGATTTCTTAATAGTTTCCGTTTTTCCGTTTACAGTGAATGTCACAACTACATCCATTTGATAAGATTTCTTGTCGTTGTTCAACAGAATTTTTTCGGGAAAAATGGCAGAGAGTTTTATGCTTTGATTACTGTATGGGTCAATGACGGAAGCATTCACTTCCGTTGGTTGTGACATGAGTTCAGCAACAAAAGTGGTGATGGATGTAGGTGTGATTGCAGAAGATGAATTATTCGCGACCACAATTTCACCAACAGGAAGCTGGTGCAAATCCGCGTAATTTTTATAAAGCACGGGATAAACATCTTTCACCTTCACCTCAATAATTTTCAATCCGGGATCCTGTTGCAACGCATTCTCGCGAGCTTTGATTTCGTTGGAGTATGCACTCTTGTATGTCTGGTTATTGCCATCAATAGTCAATGCTTTATCAAATGCGTTGATGGCGTAATATAGTCGTCCGGCTTTGTGAAGACTGTTCCCGAGGCCGTACCATCCGGCAGCATTCTGAGGATTTACTTCTGTCAAGCTCAAGTAAAGCTTGAGTGCTTTATCATGTTCATTCGACTCTTCGCAAATTTTTGCAGCGGTCAAAGCGTATTTGTCTCTTCTCGATTTCAATTCTTCAAAAGCAGATTCTGAAAGATTGCGACGTCCAGAACCGGTGATCATATCATCGAGATATTCGATGGCGACTTCATAATTTCTGAGTGCTTTCTTATCGTTCCCTGCAAGGTGATAAGCATCTGCAAGAAATCCATAATGCGATCTTTCAGAAGGTAATTCTTTGATAGCCTTCTCCAATTGAAATGAAGCCTCTGCGAAATTACCATTGAGCAATTCAATGTATCCAATCTTTCCAATCAACAGCGCGTTGTCATTGTTCCCGAGCATGAGTTGTTGAATAATTCCTTTCGCATCGTTGTATTTTTTTTGAGCAATGAGAACTTCTGCCAGCGACAAAGACACATTTCGATCGGATGGCGCGTTGCTGAGAATGGTTTTGTATTCGGCTTCAGCCGCATCGAATTTTAAAAGTCCTGTGAAAGCGATTGCAAGCATTTTTCGGTATCTGATCATGATGTCTTGAGACATCAAAGCGGTTGAACTACCCAGTTCTTCAGCCGCTGAACGTTGAGCTTCATCAAATTTACCATAGTCGTTTTTTGCGGCGAGCAAAACGAGATGTTCATTGAAATACGGTTTCTTGTCGCGCTTTAAAGTTGCATACGAAGATTGACCGTACTTCATGGTCTCAGTAAGAATGGAATTGAGTTCGGATGTTGAATAATCGCGGATGGATTTATAGCGATACAAGTTGTAGAATGAAGCGGCAAGTGACCCATGATATTCGGGGATATTGTCCCACTCAATAAGTTTTTTCTGAATTTGAATGGCTCCATTGATACTTGCAAGATTCTCCTCCAATGCAAGAATGATTGTAGCAGAATCGGCAGCACGAAGCGCTAAATTTTTTACTGATGAATTTGACAAGTACGTATTCAATTCAGCAATGATGCCCGCAACATTTTCACGATTGGCCAAATGCAGGTAATACACTTTGAGAGCAGTGCTAAATGTTTGCTGTACTACAGTAGACTTGGGTAAAAGAGTATATGCAGTTTTTGCATAAGCATGAGAGAGACTGATATCGTTTTTCCCTAGCAATTCCAGACTAACACTTGCGAGTTTAGTTGCGATGAATTCCGTCATCCGCAACGGTCGACCCATTTTTTCCAGGGCCAGTTGCCACGCCCCGAGCGCTGTCTCGTATTGCTGGGCTTCTATTAATTGAGCACCGTATGTGAAATAATCATCGAAGTAAAATGATGGATCGGAATAGTCACTCCAACTTAAACTTACAAACCCAAGACGTCGCAATGACATGTCACCTTTCAAGGCTTCAACGGTAATGGTTGAAGTGGTAGAGGCGTACATCACGCTGTCTCTTTCGCCAATCTTCGCGATCAGTCCATGGGCTCGAACAGCAGGCGATTTTGATTTAGCAAAATAGAGAACGAGATGATCATTTTCAACGTCGTATGTTACCCGGCCATCGGGAATAGGTGGAGGCACCATAAATTGAAACGCTCTTTGTGCGTTGCCTTTTTTTTGCGTGAAGAAGACGCAGAGGTTGGATGGGTCGAGTAGGAGTTTGTCAACATCTCCAAAGGAATCGTTGCCTGATCCGGATTTTCCCATAGAGAATTTTAGCAGTGGTTCAAAATCCCATTCATATACTTCAAGCTGTCCGGAGGTCTTATTATAGACGTGAATAAGGTCGAGTGGATCAATAAAAAATCCACCGATGGTTCCGGGCTTTCCACCCGGTTTATCGGGGCGTGCAAAAACTTTTTTCTCCGTCGTTGGCCAACCACCTGAGCCAATGCGATAGATGCAGTTGGCATCATCATCCCAAACATATATCTGATCCTTAGAATCCACTTGAATGACCAGCGGTGCTTTTATAACAGAGTTCTCAGAATTGGTGATCACTTTTTTGAAAACACCTTGCGGACTCCACATGAGAAGACTTCCGCGTGAATGATCTGCGACTATAATATTGCCTGATCGTTGAATGACAATGGAAGTAGGATCTTTCAATTTGTCGGAAATCTCTTTTCCGAATTTTCTGATGAATGTTCCGATGCTGTCGAACATCAATACTTCTTCAGCGCCGCGGTCAACAACGTACATATTGCTGATGGAGTCAACAGCTATTGAAACGGCATCTTCCAGTTTTCCGTTGATAGTGAAAAGATCGATACTTGATGAGTCTTTGTATGCAATCACTTTTTTGCTGTCGGTTGCAGGTATCACGTATCTGTTTCCATTAGGCGCCGCTGAAATAAATATTGCCGGAGGCCTTGACGTGTTGATTTCTGAAAGCTTGTAGCGTCTGGTTTCAGGCTTCATGACAAGAGAAGGCGAAGTAGTATGAAACACTTGAGCTGTTTGTGTGGATCTGTCGAGCATGGCAACATTGAGTGCTGCGGTAGAGCAAACAATATTTGAAGCATCCTGAAACACACCTTTTGCGCTTGTTCCCTTTGCGCCAAGGGTTCCCATAACGAGACCGACGCGGTTAAATAGTGTGGCTTGTCCTGAAGCGCCATCCAGCAAAAAGAAATCACCGGTTGTCATCACCGCCATACCGATTGGTTTGGAAAGGGAAACAGCTTTGCGATTGGCGAGGCTGCGGTTGGTGTTCACCAGGTTTCCGTAAATGTCGTATACATAAATGTTGGGACCTTCTTTGTCCATGACATACAATTCATTTCCACCGTTGATACCTAAAGCGATGGGATCGATAAATGAAGTCGTTGTGCCCGCAATCCAAGTCAGATATTTTCCATCAGG
>JAYTOA010000087.1:0-16866 GCA_043748015.1 Flavobacteriales bacterium | reverse complement strand
GATGCAGGAGCCTTGACAAAAAGTAGTATCTCCAAATGTCCATTGAATAGTCGGTAAGGCATTGACCGTGAGATTCACCGTAGGACTAGCAACCGTATTTGTACAACCAAAACCATCCGTGATACTGGTAATTCGATATGGTCCGGCAGCTCCAACGCAATACTGATATGGGTTTGTAGCCGTTGCGGGAATTACCTCATCGATAGCATCGGTATCATCAATGGTAAAATTCCATGGAGTTTCTCCTGTGAATGTTATGTCGAAGCAATGATTCGTACCGGCACATGTAGCCGCGCTTGCGCTGAATGTTGCCGTTGGTAAGGGATGAATCAAAACAACCACACAACCACTGACAGTTCCCGGGCAACTTGCCGGACTGTTATTCACTTGCAGAAGACAATATGTTCCGGAAGCGGATACATTGAAAATATACGGACTTCCACCCAACGGAATCTCTGTTTCAGGTTGCGCTATGCCGTTGATAGTATGAATGATGGTCCAAGGCCCTTGCCCCGTAAGCACGACCTGTAGAGCAACGCTTTGTCCCTGACAAGCTTCCGTGGCGGCCACCGCGCTAAGTGTTGCTGTTGCTGCCTGGAAAAAAGTAACCGGTTGACCAACAGAAATCTGAACATTCGGCGCAGCTGTATTGACACATCCACCAGGTCCAACGCCTGCATCACCAGCGACGGATGAAATATAGTATGTAGTGCCGCTCGTAACCACACCCGCACCGGTTGCGCCAAAAGCCAACGGTGAATCGGCATCACCGAAAACTGAGTCATTGCAATCAGTTGCTATCACCGTTCCCAAAGTATTACCGGCGCCTGTGTGCAAGACAAACATCTGTTCATCATTGCCATCCAAAACTGCATTGCTATTGAATACGCCTGTCGCAGTGTTTGGTATAACAGTGCCTCCACAAACAGTGAGTAACTGATTGCTCATTGTTCCTGCTTGCGTAATGATTGGACAGCTATATGGGTTCATGCTCACATTGACAATGTTGCAACTGTTCACATCATTGAATGTCCATGGCCCAGCGCCTGAGCCTGAATTGATCAGTGCAGTAGTGAACAACGTTCCTGCTCCATTGAATGTACCATTCGCTCCTGCAGGGTTTTCTGTATAAGGCATTGCGCCTCCCGAGACCTGATAAACCACTTGATACTGTGTACTGATGTTGTTGCAGATAGTGTCAGCAGGCACAACAGCAATGTTGCCATTCACATTCACGGATATGCATTGATTCAAAACTGTTGCACATTGTGGGGCACCAGTGAAATAGACTGAGTCGAGACAATAACTGGTGGTGACATTTGGACAAACGATATAATTGAAAGGACTATTCTGACCAATGGCAGTTCCTAGAACAGGGTCAGGTGGTGACTCCGAAAAGGATATGGTGAATGTATTGGCCGGTGAGACTGTTGCCATTAGTGTGGCGCAGTCACCTGCGCAAAGTTCCGTGTCATTCACTGAATAGTTTACTACCGGATAAACATTCCAGACAACAGGAACACCCGGAGAAATCTGTACGTTCGGTGCTGCAGTATTTACGCAGCCACCGGCACCCGGACCGGCATCACCAACTACAGACGAGATATAATAAGTAGTTCCGCTTACAATCACACCATTTGCTGCAGCTGCACCAAACGCAAGTGGAGAATCTGCATCACCAAACCCGGCATCGTCGCAATCCGTGGCGATCACTGTTCCAAGCGTATTATTCGCCGTGGTATGCAGGATAAACATTTGCTCATCGTTGCCATCCAGAAATCCGTTGTTGTTCCAGGTTCCTGTCAAAGCACCGAGTCCACAGCGACTCTGTGGCGTAAGCACCATCGTTCCAGAGTTACTTAACACAGGACAAGTGTAGGCCGGCATTGACATGGAAATCGAGTTGCAATCGTTTACATCACTGAAAACCCATGGCCCACCAGCAGAACCGGAGTTGACAAAATTCGTAGTGAAAACTGTTCCCGCACCATTAAATGTTCCGTTCGCTCCAGCCGGAAGTTCGTCATAGGGCATCTCCCCTCCTGAAACAACATAAACCATCTGATACTGCGTACCAATGTTGTTACAAATAGTATCATCCACAGCAACTGCAATGTTTCCATTTACATTGACACTGATACACTGATTCAACACACTAGCACATTGAGGAACACCTGTGAAATAAACAGAATCTAGACAATAGCTTGTGGTTGTCAAAGGACAAATTGCTTGGTTATATGGACTGTTCTGATTGGGTGAAATACCAATGTTCGGATCTGCCGGTGTTTCAGAAAAAGAAATGGTGAAAGTTCCCGCCGGTGCAACAGTAACATTCACTGAAGAACATCCACCGGTGCACAATTCCGTATTTGTAATACTGTAATTCACAACCGGCATAGGAGCAACGGTGATCAACGAACAAACGCCAGCCACAGGCGCAGTGCAGTTTGCGTCTTGAACTGAAGTGATGCAATAGTTGGCAGTTGCAGCCGGGCAAACATTCCAAATATAATTGTAAGGTGTGGCTGCATCTGGAATCACCAGTGCCGGTTGGGCTACGCCACCTCTTGTATAGTTGACTGTCCATGGTCCGGAACCCGTGAGCGTCAATGTAAAATTGTGACAATTTCCTGCACAAATCGTTGCTGGTCCGCTCAACGCTACCGTTGGAATCGCCCGCACCACGACCTGTACAAAAGGGTTTGCAGCATCATTGCTCGGACAGGTCGGCAGAGGCGCGTCGTTGTAGGAAACTGTTTCTATGTCGTAGGTATATGTGCCTGGTGTTACGGGATCGGGAACGTCAAGAAACCCAAGATCGGCAACTACCACTGCAGGCGCTTGATTGACGGTATTAATTGAATAAACCACGCTATAGCTACCCGCTGAACTATGATCCATCTGAAGCGTCAGATTATCACCAACACAAATGTTGGCATGCGGCAGAAACACGGAAGTGACCGGCTGACGAACAGTTACGGTTCTGCTGGCGTTAATTACTGCTGCACAACCGGTTGCATCTGTAACATTGACAACCGTGTACGTGGTGGTTTGCGCCGGATTCACAGAAAATGTATATGGATCAGGCACATTAGTGACGTTCGCAGGTGCATTCGCAATGGGATTTGCAGTGAACGTTACGTCGAATGGAGCTACACCGGCCGTGAAGTCAATCGTCATATTGGCCGCGCCTCCCGCACAAATGGTGGTGTCGGAAGTGAAGACAATCGCAGGTTGCGGATTATCCGCAATGTTGGTTGATGCATTCAATATACAGCCATAGACATTGTCAGTGACAGTGACAGAATAATTCTGACCCAATCCTCCATGAAGATTTATCTGGTCTTGTTGTCCATTGATGACATTCGTTCCAACCCAGGCATAGGTATAATTTCCAGATCCACTTCCCAAAACAGACAGATCAATTGCGCCATTGTTGTTGTTGCATGTCTCACTTGTGGCGGCTAAAGTCAATCCTGTCATCGCCACTGAAACAGTAACGGTGTCCGCGCTGCGGCAACTTGGTGGAATACCTGCGGCGCTGATGCGATACGAAGTAGTGAAATCAGGAGTAACACTTTGCGAAGCCACGCTGTTGACCGGTGGTGGCGCATTGTCACCTCCCGTCAGCACCGTCCAGGTGTAATTATTATTCGTTAGCCCTGTAGCTGCTACAGTTACCGATTGCCCGAAACAGATGGTGGTGTCATTGGTAAGTATTGAAACGTTGGGACTTACTGTAATGTTCACGGTAATGGTATCTCTTCCCGGGGTTGGACAAGCATCATCCACAGCATAAATGTCCAATGTATACGGAGAACCGGAAATCATGGCACCCGTTGCTAAAAGGCTATAAGTTCCAAGCGCCGGATTGGTACCTGTTTGAGTGAAGGTCAATGGCAAGCCGGGGGTGGCGCTATTAGAAAGAGTAATTGTTCGTGTGAGAACTGGGTTATTGGCCTGGACTGTAAAATAGAGCGAATCTCCTGCGCATACTGTCAGATTATTCCCTGAAACAGTGGTAGATGAACCAACCGACGTGACATTTGGGACAGAAAATGAAGTTACCGTTGGAGCACAGTTTCTCACAATGAACGCCATGTTCTCGGTGACTGTCCCGATATAATTAGCTCCGCTGTTTACAGTGATACTGATGCAGATTGCGTAATTACCCAAAGTGCCCGGTGTCCAATTGATGGTATTGCCTGTCAAAGTAAGTCCGGCTGGCGCAACATAACCACTAGCAGTTATTGGGTTGTTGATCGTTGCTCCGGTTGTTTGACAATTGCCAAGTGCATACGTATAAGTGTATCCGGCCGGATTGGTCAACGGTAAAGTCAATGAAAACGGCTGATTCAGACAGATATAAGGAATCTGGGGATTCGCCGGCGTTGAAGTAATATCCGGCGAATTGGTGCAAGGTTGCGCAGTGTTGATAACAGTTTGGATGAACGCATTCTGTGGGATAGCGTTCATGTTGTTGAAATAATTCCAGTCGCCACTGTTGTAAATCGCTTGCCATTGACAACCCGCCGCCAGTGAAACAGTTACCGTGTAAATCACTTGCGACGTGCCTGGTTGAAATCCTCCGGTGTTACATGAACTATTGGCAAATTCGGATGGACACAAGTTGGAAATTTGCGTAGCACTGACGAAATTCATATTCGCCGAGAAAGGAACCGCGCCACAACCTGATGGATAAAATACTATGGATTCACTTGCCGGGTCACCGGGTGTTCCATAGCAATCTTTATATATGGTGAGCGTAATGGCATACTGACCGGGACCGGCGCAGTCCCAGGTAATATTTCCGCCTAACATATGGTTAGCCTGCGTCGACAAACCATAGAAAATTGCAACCAATAAGAAAAACAGACGCAATAATTTCATCAAGTCTTTTATTCAGTGTTCACACAATAAGGGTCGAGGTTTTCGCAGTTTCCAAAACTCAACAAATTCCACCTTCACAACAAAATCATTTTCAAAGGTTATTAACACTTCATATGAAATGAAAATCCAATCATGCACCAGCGTTGGAAACTTCTCGCAAGGACAGACGCATAATCTGACCAATTGATTGCATGGCGATTAAAAAATCGCTATTCAAAAAATGAGCATTCCGGACCAAAGCACCATTTATGGCCTTGAAGCCGGAATGCAATTTTACGTTCAGAATTGATTTATCTCACCACTAACTTTTGACTCACACGTGCTGAATCTGTGTAGACTTCAACATGATAGAGGCCAGAGGCAAGTGAACTAATGTCTATACTTGATTGAGTTTTCGCAATGTTTCCACCATTCATGATCATTCTTCCATTCATATCGTAAATCTTCCAGCATTCGATAACCCTGTCACTGACAAGGTTTACAAAATTCTCTGCGGGATTAGGATAAACTGATGTTGAATTCTTGCCCAATTCATTAACGGAAGAGTAAACGACATCCAAAGTGTTGGAAAAGGTGTCGGCACATCCCTGACCGTTGGTTACTGTGAGTGAAATGGTAATTTCAGGTATTCCGTTCAAAAATGTGAAAGAATAATTGTGTGACGCTGCGGCAGTAGAAGCGGATCCACCATCACCAAAACTCCAGCTGTAGGTTGTTGCGCCAATGCCCGTGCTCGTGTAATTGACCATCGCGCCATTATCACCATAAATAAAAGTTGCCGGAACCGTGTATGCCGCTATGATATTTCCTGATAAATCCGTAAGAGCACGCGGCCAGAAAACATAACCCGAATCGTATGGGCTATCCGGATCTGATTGACCACCAATTCCAATCATATTGAAATGCCCTTGTGGCGCAGGACTTGTGAATAGCGTGGTATTCAAATCGACGTGCATCACGAAAGTGTTGGTGCCATCCGTAAGATCCACATCAAATCCACTTCCGCTTTGAATCCATTGCGCGGGATCCACTAAAGTCACACAATTCATTCTCACCATATGACTTTCATTGGCTTCACCCAATGAAGTAACAAGAGCCGGAACTTCAAGTGCATGGCCACTGCTGATATATTCAATTGCAACAGGAAGAAATTCCGTCATTCCCATGAATTGACTCACCACTCCTTGCACAACAACGCTATCACCTTCCAACACGATATATCCAAAAGCTTGCGCTGCATCGAATACCTTTATTCCACCAAGTCCCTGAATCAACGTGAATTCCGTACCTGCCGGATTGAAGTTGATACCGTGAACAATTCCTGTAATACTGCAGGAAACGCCCAGACTATCAGCCACGCCTGCAGCATCTTCCTGCGTAACGGAATGAATGGTATAGAGAGGATAACTTAAATCACTTGGCGCAATTGAAATAGTAATGCTCTGGTTGACGAATGTCGCGAGATCATCGTCGTCATTCATTGTCAGTGTCAGGTATTCAAATAGCAGCTCTTCAATATTTTCGTCCATAATTTCGAGACTGAGCGTGAAGGTTGTATTGCCGGGACTGAAGGTGATGGTTTGCGGAAAAATATTCACGTAATCCTCTCCTGCAGTTGTTGACTCGCTGGAAACATTGATAGTGATTGGCACAGCAGAAGCCACGTTAAATGCATTGATAACAATGTTCAATGTCCCAACATTTTCCTCCACCTGAGCAGCTGCCACTTCAAATGTCACATAGGCAAGTCCGCTACACGCCAATGCCGTGTGAACTCCAATATGTGTGAAATCCGTCGGTGGATAAATCAGCCATTGCCCTGAAGAAAGCGTCCAGTTAGTTGTTGGTGATGTAACGTTTGGCATTCGAACCAAAACTTTATCTGTTGTTGAACCATTGCCAAACTGCCAACCCGCGGCTCCGGGGTCGTTACCGGGAATACCAATTACATCGATAGGTATAAGATTATACATTAACACAATTGCATCATTACCGTTAAATGTCGTCAGTCCAGCCGTCAAATCCGCTTCCGCTAGAATGGTAGTATTGGATTGCGAATTCGCAATCACATAAACATCGCCGGGTTGAATAATTCCCGACAACGCGACAACCGCGGTAAAGTCAACCGCTCCATTAGCATAAGCAAACAAATCGTAGTCTGAAAGATCAATAGGAAAAGGAGTTGGATTATACAATTCGATGGCCTTGTTATTCGAAAGACCTTCTATGTATTCCGAAATAAACAATCGCGTGCAGCCTTCGCCTAATGTACAGCTCAATACATTCACCTGAATGCTGTTGTCTGACAAATCCGTACAAGAACCGGAGGTAAGAATACCGGTAATGGCATCGCCTTCTTCAATAGTCGTTGGATCTAGTGTTCCCATAAATGCTATTCCACGCACTAGATAAAATCCAACTGGAAGCATATTAAAATCCATTGAACTACCTACAATTTGCTGAATGATTAAACCATTTCCGTCAGTGATAAAATACGCGTAGCCATCTTGATTGCCTGTGTTCACATTCGTTAATGTGTAGGTATCACTTTGTTCATCGGAACACAAACTAACGTATGTATTGCCATCACCGGTATTTACCGTTCCGCCATCACATACTGCAGCTATACATGTTGATTGAGTTACAGTCAAGAAATTATTAGACAAAGAGTAACAATCATTGGCGAGCACGCCCGTGATCAGCTCACCGGGAGCAATCGCCGAAGGCGTTAGTGTTGTACTATATGATACGCCATAAATGCGATATGTACCAATGGCAAGAGCATTCAGATCGAAACTTCCGTCATTGGAGCTATTGATAATAGTGCTGTCGTTGTTCGTTAAAAAGTAGGTGTAAACATTACCATAAAGACTATTGTTGATCACCACCAATGTTTCACCTGCTGTTTCAAAACATTGAGTAAGCGTGCCGCTTACCACTGCAATTGTAGCTCCTGAACAAATTGGAATATTGGACAAACCCGGCGTTGGATTCTGGTTCACATATAAAGTCACGTCAAGAGCAGTTCCGCCATCAGGAACGCGGCTGAATGAAAGCATGTCATTTGGCACAGCATTCAATTGAATTTGACCCGGAGTAAGTACATCAACTAAACCTGCGTCCGCTGCATCATCCGTTCCATAGACTGCGGCATCCACAATATTAGCATTTGTAACCGGCGTTCCTGTTGGGAAATTCGCTGCATCACCTGCGTAAATGGCAACAGCGTCAGCTCCATTCTGAATGCTGTTGGAAGCACCGGCAAATGTCATATCGACATTGGGAACTATCGCGCTTCCCAAAACGAAAAATCCGCCGGCATCCAACATTTGACCGTCCAGGTCATATGCCGCATAGCTCTGATCATTCGAGCCGCTGAAAAACACAATCACCAGCCCGGTAAGAGAGGTGTTTGGTGTTCCGAATAGTTCTATAAACTCCGCGGTATCCGTGCCAGGCTGATCCGGATCCAATTCGTTGATGCGCACTCCGGTATAAGGTCCCGGCTGCTGTGCGGACCATTGCGACATTCCGCTTGCGCTTCCATTTCCCGTATAAAACCAAGGTCCGGTCCCTGTCATAAATTGACCTGCAGTCCATAATCCCGCAGTGTTCGCAACATTCTCTCTGCCTTGTCCACCGGCACCATATTGGAAAAAGTCCACCATCGCCGCCGATGATGAGAATGCTCCAGACGGCAGATACAGACCAAGATCACTTGCTGTTGTATTGAAACCACTTCCGGCATTCCATGTAAGCGTAACTTCTTCTAAAGGCGAAAGATTGAGGTCTCCTGCAACAATTGTTACATTACCGATTGCAATGTTCGCATACTCAAACAAAGCGCAGAAGCGATAGTTTGTGATGTCCACCGAGCCACTTCCGAAATTTTTGATCTTGATCTGATCGTTGATCGGGTTGACGTATGTGAGTTTGATTTGTGAAGTGATTATTAATGGAATCATCACCAACGAAAGAAGTAGTAGTTTTTTCATGCAGAAAGTATCGTTTGTCATTCTTAAATTAGAGGTCGCAATTTCGCAAATAGTTTTTAAAGTATGAATTCAATGTTGGCGAACTGTTTATGTCGACTCTGTTAGATTGAAACTCTGCAAGCGGGAACATATTCTATACCTCAACATCGCGTATCTGGATCCGGTATTTGATCTCGGCAAAATCGTAGAATTGATTATTCAATCCCTAATTTTAGTGGTGATTTTTCTTTATTACCATTTAGATATTTTTTTATCTTTGTGATGAGAGTGCTACTTTATTCAAGTGGGTAACGTACTTACATCGAATTGAGTAGGACGCATATAACCCGATAACTAAATCGATAGAAGATGAAACACCTTATTGTGCGCATTGCATTTGCAGTGGCGGTATGCACGACCCTCTTTGTTTCCTGTAAAAAAGAGACCCCTGAAGAAATCAACCCCAATTCAAATCCCACTACCAGCTCTAGCGTGACATTACTTTGTGGTACGGTGACGAATAGAAATGGCATACCTATTCAGGGTGCAGATATCGTGGCCGGAAGTTCGAATACCACCACAGATGATAATGGATATTTTTCCATCAGCAATTTCGCCTGCGGGGAAAGATGCTACGTACATGCCGCCAGGTCCGGATACTTTGATGGAAGCGTTGGAGTTATTTCAGAAGTAAATGGTATCACCAGTGTATCCATCAAAATGATGGACAACACTCCGGATTTTATTGTCACCCCGACCAGCAATCAAAACTTGTTGCTGAGCAATGGTGCAGGTATTACTCTTCAAGGCATGAGTGTCGACGCGGGTAACGGCACGGCTTATACTGGTCAGCTTAACGTCGCAGTATTCCACCACGACCCTTCAGCGACTGATTTCTTTTCTACCATTCCGGGCGGTGATCTCATCGGATCTGATTTGAGCGGGGCCACCAAGCAACTTTTTTCCTACGGAATGTTAGGCGTCCAATTGACCGATGCCTCGGGGACCGAGTTGCAGCTTCTGAGCGGTATGACAGCGACGGTTAACATGCCAGTACCCGCATCCATGTTGGGTGATGCTCCTGCCACCATTCCACTATGGCATTACAACGAGACAACAGGAATATGGATTGAAGAGGGAAGCGCAACATTAACAGGAAATAATTATGTTGGTTCAGTTACACACTTTTCCGTATGGAATTGTGACTTGCCGAGTGATCGGGCAACTGTAACCGGTCTGGTGCGCGATTGTAATAACCAACCTGTTTCGGGCGTGCAAGTGAATATCGGTCAGGGTTCTGCTACAACAAATACCAGCGGCCATTTCCAAAGATATGTGCCTACCAATATGAACTTTAATATTCAAGTGAATCAGCCATCAGTTGGTCTGGTATCACAAGTTGTCAATGTCCAGCCTCTTGCCAACGCTGAAACTTACAACTCTTCTGATCTTAATGTGGATTGTCCGGCATATGTTTCAGGAACAATAACATGTAACATTGGAGGTGGCCTAACAGGATACGTTTCGGTTAATACAAGTGGAATCACCATAAACGCTCCGGTGAATTCTGCCGGCAATTTCCAGATCGCAGTTCCTGCCAACGGACTTGCCGCCAATGTAACCATGGTTGGACTCAATCATGGCGTTGTTCAAACGACAAATACGACACTTCCTTCATCTACCGGACAGTCAGCGAATCTGGGAACTTTCGATTTGTGCGGAACAGGTTCAAACACAAACCTGACTACTTCATTTATAATAAATGGCGGTGGTTATAACAACACACTCTTTACAATTACTTCTATTCCACAATACTCTTATATCGTCTGGAGCAATCTTGATAATGTCACTTATGGTTACGCCGGTGATGGAAGTACTACATTAAATATTAGTTGTCCCGAAGCCACAACGGGTACCTGGAATACAAATACTGACAACGCCGTGCTTGGATTTTTTATCGGTTCGGAAACATGGGTGGGAGACGATCTCAATATTACAGTCAATCAATGGGGAAATGTTGGAAGCATCGTTACCGGTACGTTTAGTGGTACCATATTCCGATTCGACGGAACTAACGTCATAAATGCAACCGTCTCGAATGGAACTTTCCAGATGATACGCAATCCCGATCAGGACTGATGAATTTGTAATCTTAACAAAAAAGGCTGTTGATTGATCAACAGCCTTTTTTCATTTAGTTCTTGGAATTATGCCATTTCTCCTTCATACATCTCTATCGGCGGACAAGTGCATACAAGGTTTCTGTCGCCAAATGCATTGTCCACTCTTCCTACTGCTGTCCAGAATTTATTCTCTCTAAGACCGGCAACAGGATACGCTGCCTTCTCTCTTGAATAAGCGTGAATCCAGTTATCGGATGTGAGTTCCAATGCCGTGTGTGGTGCCATCTTCAGAACGTTGTCTTGTTTGTCGGCAATACCGGATTGTACTTCCGCTATTTCTTTTCTGATGGAAATCATCGCTTCGCAAAATCTGTCGAGCTCGGCCTTTGGTTCGCTTTCGGTTGGCTCTACCATCAATGTATCCGCTACAGGAAATGAAACAGTCGGTGCGTGAAATCCATAGTCCATCAATCGCTTGGCAATATCCGCTACTTCTATTCCCGACTTCTTAAAGTCGCGGCAATCGAGGATCATCTCATGTGCTACGCGATCATTCGTTCCAGTGTACAACACATCATAATGTCCATTCAGTCGCGCCTTCATATAGTTGGCATTGAAGATGGCATATTTTGTTGAGTCAGTCACACCTTGCGAGCCAAGCATTTTGATATAACCATATGAAATCAGCAAGATCAAAGCACTGCCGAATGGTGCTGAAGACACCCCGTGAATGGCGTGCTTTCCTCCCGTTTCAATATTCGCATTGCCCGGTAAAAACGGAACCAGTTTCTCCACGACGCCAATCGGGCCCATGCCCGGACCGCCGCCGCCATGGGGAATTGCAAATGTCTTGTGCAAATTCAAGTGACAAACATCTGCTCCGATATTTCCAGGTGAAGTAAGTCCCACTTGCGCATTCATGTTTGCGCCATCCATATACACGAGCCCACCATTTTCATGGATGATGCGCGTGATGTCCTTGATGCCTTCTTCATACACTCCGTGTGTACTCGGATATGTCACCATCAACGCCGCGAGCTGATCTTTGTATTGCGCTGCTTTTGCTGCAAGATCTGTGATGTCAACGTTTCCATTCTCGTCGCATTTTGTCACCACCACTTTCAATCCCGCCATTACTGCCGACGCCGGATTGGTGCCGTGTGCTGATGCAGGTATCAGACAAATGTCGCGCTTCGTTTCACCGCGACTTGCATGGTAAGCCATGATCACAAGCAATCCGGCAAGCTCGCCCTGGGCGCCACTGTTGGGTTGCAAACTCACGCCGGCAAATCCTGTTATCACACAAAGATCATCGTGCAGTTCTTTTAAAATTTCCTGATAACCCGTTGTCTGATCTTTCGGTGCGAACGGATGAATGTCGGAATACTCCGGCCATGTCAACGGAATCATTTCACTTGTCGCGTTCAACTTCATCGTGCATGATCCAAGCGGAATCATTGCATGCGCCAGCGACAAATCTTTGTTCTCTAGTTTTTTCAAGTAACGCAACATGTCTGTTTCACTTCTGTGTGAATTGAAAACAGGATGGGTCATGTAGGATGATGTTCTCGCGAATGATTGCAGAACATTTGATTTTCCTTCCCAAGAAATTTTCGCACCCAGTATTTCCGCTATCTCTTTCAAATCGTTTTCATTCACTCTTTCATGAATGTTTATACCGATATGTCCATCACCAAAATACCGGAAGTTGATACCCTTCGATTCTGCTGCATTTCGAACGACTTTCTCGTCGGCAACTTTTACCTTCAACGTGTCGAAGTAAACAGCATTCAATTGATTCGCTCCAATAGATTTGGCAAGCGATGCAGTTTGCTCATGAATTCTGTTGGCGATTTTCTTTACGCCATCAGGACCATGATAAACAGCATATGATGAAGCCATCACCGCAAGCAATGCCTGAGCTGTACAAATGTTGGATGTCGCTTTTTCACGACGAATATGTTGTTCGCGTGTTTGCAATGACATGCGCAAAGCCATGCGGCCATGACGATCTTTCGACACGCCTATAATTCTTCCGGGCATGTTGCGTTTGAATTCATCTTTCGCACAGAAGAACGCTGCGTGCGGTCCGCCATATCCCATCGGCACTCCAAAGCGCTGTGAATTGCCGAAGCAAACATCTGCGCCCCATTCACCCGGCGGTGTAATCATCGTCAATGACATCAGATCAGCTGCGCATGAAACGAAAGCTCCAACAGCATGAACTTTATCTGCAAATGCTTTGTAATCGTTGATCTGTCCACTGTTATTTGGGTATTGAACCAGCGCGCCTATGTAGGATTGATCGAATGTGTGTGTCGCATAATCACCAATCACCAATTCAATCTTTAAATGATTCGCTCTTCCTGTCAACACGTCAAGTGTTTGCGGAAATACTTCTTTGTCGACAAAATATTTATTCGCGCCGCTTTGCTCTTTTTCCTTCGACATGCTGTGCATGAAAAGGATCATCGCTTCTGCTGAAGCTGTTCCTTCATCGAGCAACGAAGCACTTGCTATTGGTAGTCCCGTGAGGTCGCTCGTCATTGTCTGGAAATTGAGTAACGCCTCCAATCTTCCCTGCGCAATTTCCGCCTGGTAAGGAGTGTAAGCTGTGTACCATCCCGGATTTTCGAGCACGTTGCGAAGGATGACCGTTGGCACAATCGTCTGAGAATATCCCATACCGATGTAGCTTTTGTTCACCTTGTTGTGCTGCGCTTTTTCCCACATCATACCGAGATAATCGTGTTCGCTCATGGCTTCATTGATGGCCAATGGCTGCTTGCTGCGAATGGTTGCGGGAACGGTCTGATCGATGAGTTCATCAATGCTCTTCACGCCAATGGCCTGCAACATTTCGTTGACATCCTCATTGCGCGGACCAATGTGACGCGCTGCAAAATTTGTACTTGACATATTGTTTCTTTATGTATTGATCGCTTACATGCATAACAGCGATTGTGTTGTAAAGTTTCGAATAATTTTCTTTTCGGAGGCCAAATATAGTTGCGAGCATATACAGGAAAACATTCATAAATCGTAACAGACTTGATTCCCTGCTCCACCACTAAATTCGCGGCCTCATGGCAGAGGAATTATTCATCCCTATTACAGGTAACCGCGAGGAAGTCTATCGCGCGCTCATTCCGCAAGTAAAGGCGTTAATAGCGGGTGAAAAAAACTTCATGGCCAACGCGGCCAATGCGATGGCAGCCATACATCAGACCTTCGGGTTTTTGTGGGTGGGTTGCTATTTCGTTGATGGAAATGAGCTTGTCCTAGGGCCTTTTCAGGGACCGATCGCTTGCACCAGGATCGCAAAAGGAAAGGGTGTTTGCGGAACCGCATGGCTCAACAATGAAACGATTATCGTTCCGGATGTGGATCTTTTTCCGGGACACATTGCTTGCTCTTCTCTATCGAAATCTGAAATCGTCATTCCGTTCCAAAAGAAAAATGGGGACGCTTTTGGGGTACTCGATATCGACAGCGCTACACTGAATGACTTCTCCGATGTCGATCAAAAATATCTCGAGCAGATCGTAGTTCTGCTGAATCATTCTCGTGGTGAATAGAATTCCGCTCACATACTTCAGTGTTTTGTTGATCGCTTTGTTCAGCGCATGCGCGCAAGTGCGTTCGCTTCCGGGTGGCGATAAAGACACCACGTCGCCGGTTGTGCTGATGGCTTTTCCGCCAAATCTCAGCACGCAGTTCAATTCAAAATCCATCACACTTGTATTTGATGAATATGTAAGTCTGAACAACATCAATCAGGAATTGCTGGTTTCGCCTCCGCTGGCTCATGCACCAAAAGTGAAGGTGAAAAAAAAGTCAGTCATCATTTCGCTACAAGATGAATTGATGCCGAACACTACCTACATGTTCAACTTCGGCGACGGTATTGTGGATGTAAATGAGAACAACAAAGCGAAAGATCTGCTCTTTGTTTTCAGCACCGGTGAAGTAATTGATTCCCTGACCATTCGGGGAAATGTGCGCGATGTTTTTGCGGATGCTGTCGCGAAAAATTACAAGGTTTTGCTCTTTGAAAATGACACAGACATCTTCGTAAAAAAAACACTGCCGCTTTTTTTCACCAAAACAAAAGACGACGGATCATTTGTCATTCCGCACTTGCGCGAAGGAAATTTTTACATGTACGCGCTCGATGATCTCAACAGCAATTACAAATGGGATGAGGGCGAAGCGATCGGAAGACACAACGAAACTGTTGCGCCATCGAACAATGACTCGTTGATTTTTCAGATCAAAACCAGCGTTCCGATTCCTGCAAAACCCATTATCGAATACAAAACAGATTCTGTCGGTCGCTTTCAATTTGCGTTGATTCCAAATTATCACAGCGTGGAAATTAAGTCGTTGAATGGTGTAGAAACGTTTCGAACAACAGACGGCGATACAATCATTACCTTGCTGAAAGGTGCGCCTACCAATCGCTTCGAGTCGTTCGGTATTATGCTCAATGATGTGATCAGCGACACGATCGAAGTTCCATTTTTTGATGAAGCGCAGAAAGTGAATTTTCCCTTACGCATTTCTTCCAACAAAAAAATAAAAGCCGGAAATACAATCGCGATCAACTCCAACATGTGGATGACATTGAATGAAAACGCGATTGTTACTGCAACACAAGACAGTCTTCCCATTGCAGCAACTATCTCATCACCATTATCAAACAATACATTCAATGTTGAGATGAAACTTTCTCCTGGAAAACAATATAACCTTGAAATACTTCCCGGAACATTTTCAAATGCCGCCGGAGGCACCAACGACACGCTGCATGCAGATTTCACGACATACAAAGACGAGGAGATGGGTTTGCTTCAATTCACTATTTCCGGACTTGAAAATGAAACACATTACTTTTTTTCCCTGACGAATAAAATGAATGAAGTCGTCTTCAAAAAAGCAAATCTTGAAAATGCCATCTTCCAGATTTCCGATTTGCCGGCCGGTGAATACAGCGCCAAAATCCTTGAGGACAACAATCAAAACGAACGCTTCGATCCGATCGATATCAATGCCGGAACTCCACCGGAAGCGACACATGTTTTTCAGGGGAAAGTTTCCGTGCGGTCGAATTGGGAGGTGAAGCTGGAGTGGGTGGTTGGTGGTAATTGAGTTATTGGTTATTAAGTTATTGTGTCAACCTATTTCCTAACCGTTGATGACACTTGTATATTAAAGTTCCTTCAAAAATATTTTTTATTCTACTGTAACATTTCTTTCCACGCATTCGCTCTACGATTGAATTTATCCACTACTAAAATTCAATACCATGAAAGCACTCGTAACAATTCTCGTTATCGCCATTGCATCGATGAACATGCATGCGAACAACAACAGTTTTGACAACGGCAATCCAAAGAAAAACACCAAAGAACAGGAGCTTAAAACAGCACTCGATCGCCAGGTGAACCGGCACATCTTTAATCCTGTGCAAGGAGAATCCAGCAACCTGAAGGGCAAAGCCGACGTGATGTTGGAAGTATTGCCAAAAGGCGATATACAAGTCGTGTTAATACAGACAGCAAATCCACTCATGAAATATTTCATCGAAAAACAAGTGAAGAAAATGAAGGTCAATACCGATGAAGTTATCGTTGGTGAAATCTTCAAATACAGATTCGTTTTTAAAGCAAAGGAATAGAGAAGTCAAATGACTCATAGGGATGGGAATTCATCTTCACTCTATCATCTTTCATACACACTGAGTAATAGTGTGAGGGAGAGTGTGAGTCTACAGGAAGGGCGCTTTGACACAAACGCGACGCTCCTGATGACTCTCTCTACACACTCACACTTCTTGAAAAGGCAAGTATTTTATTTTTCAATAAACAGGTCTAAAA
>JAYTOA010000086.1:0-49785 GCA_043748015.1 Flavobacteriales bacterium | reverse complement strand
AGAATTTTCAAAACTATTCGGAGAATATTTGAGAGTAGAAAACATACTCCAGAACTACGATGAATTTAACCACCTAAAAGCACTTCAAGCAATTGACATAAACAATCCCGAAGCAGTTGAAGAGTTTAAAAAAACTCATTTTGTAACAGATGTGGATATTGCTGCAATGCAAAAAGTTGAATTGCTAAAGGAAAGGACAGTTCAAGATTACCGTTCAACTTATAATGATATACGTGATTGGTTAAGACGTGAGAGATTCGGGAAAGAATCAGAAGAATCTACAATCGACTGGGACGATGTTGTGTTTGAGGTTGACCTACTAAAATCACAAGAAATAAACCTTGATTACATTCTTGAATTAATTTTTGAGCATAACAAAAAAACAAAAGACAAAGACACTTTAATTACTGAAATACGCAGGGTTATTCGTGCAAGTGTAGGTAATAGAGCAAAAGAAAGTTTAGTAGTTGATTTTATTAATGAAACTGAACTGGATAAACTTCAAGATAAAGCAAATGTCATAGATTCATTCTTTGCATATGCTCAAAGCAAACAGAAATCCGAAGCATTAGAATTAATCACAGAAGAAAATCTAAATATTGAAGAAGCAAAGCGTTACATCACAACTTCTTTAAAGCGAGAATATGCAAGTGAAAACGGAACAGAACTCAATGCACTCTTACCGAAAATGAGTCCCTTAAATCCTCAATATTTGACTAAGAAGCAAAGTGTTTTTCAAAAGCTAGTATCGTTTATAGAGAAGTTTAAAGGTGTTGGTGGACAACTATAATTAATGTCAAGCAAAGAAAATGAATAGCCAGCCCAACAGCCACACACATTGCCAAGCCGCACAAGCCAACGCACAGACCAAAGCTTGGCAAAGAGTGTGTCTGTCCAACCGCACGACCAAAACGACCGACAAACCAACGAACGAAGAAGAACACCGAACCGATAACAGCGGTTTTGCAAAAAAGCGGGTTCAGTGGTTAATTGAACATTCTACCTCGCATCAAATTTTGTGGTATATTGACAGTTTAGTGCTCCGAAATCCGCTTCTTCGCAAAGCCGCAAAACGTTATGTTTATTTTTTGCATTCAATGCGGATATGCATTGGTGCACAAGTGTGACACATGACTCTGCGTTATACATTTAACCCATCATTCCTTAACCACCGCAATTCAATCCAATCTTTCCGCAATCTTATACTGATTCCTTGTAGCTGAATTGCGAGTAACAAGTTCACCAATAAATCCGGCAAGAAACAATTGCGTTCCGATAATCATGGAAGACAAGGCGATGAAGAAAAAAGCCTGATCGGATAGGAGAGGAGCGACCGAATTCCAAACGTATAGATGAAGGAATTTGTTGATGCCAAGATAAAGGAATGACCCAAGTCCAATAATAAACATGGCCGCACCAATCGTCCCGAAAATGTGCATGGGTCTCTTGCCGAATTTTGAAATAAACATGATGGTCATCAGGTCGAGTGGACCGTTAACAAATCTTTCAAAACCGAATTTGGTGGTGCCGTATTTACGTGCCCGGTGCTCAACAACCTTTTCGCCGATATTTTTAAATCCCTCTCTATGCGCCATCACGGGAATGTAGCGGTGCATTTCGCCGAAAATTTCCAGACTTTTGATGACGTCTTTTTTATAAGCTTTCAAGCCACAGTTGAAATCGTGGAGATAGATGCCACTCATTCTGCGCGTGGCCCAATTGTAAAGTTTTGTAGGAATGGTTTTCGAAATGGGGTCGTGGCGCTTTTTTTTCCAGCCACTCACCAGATCGTAGTCTTCCTTGCGAATCATCTCTATAAGTCCTGGAATTTCATCAGGTGAATCCTGAAGATCAGCATCCATGGTAATCACAATGTCACCTTCCGCCATTTCGAATCCGATGTGCAGGGCAGCGCTCTTTCCATAGTTCCGTTGAAAGCGAACGGCCTTCACAATCGCATCAGCGCCTTTCAATTCATTGATCACACTCCACGATTTATCCTTTGAGCCATCGTCGATGAAAATGATTTCATGACTCAGATTGTGTTGGTTGCAAACTTTAGATATCCACGCATGAAGTTCACGAAGCGATTCCTCTTCGTTCAACAATGGAATGACAATTGAAACATCCATCGTGCTGATTAGTCGCGTTTGAAAATGGCTGAAGCGATTAAGCCAAGTATAGTATACGAAACAACAGTACCAACAAGTGCCATTATTGACATAAATCCGGCGCTCATAAACATGCCGGCGTATTGCATATTTTGTTCAATCTGCTCTTCACTCATGCCTTTTTCCATCATGTCATTGATGGCTTGATCTTGAATGTTAGTCATGAATTCCGGTGCGATATAGCTGATGAAAAAATAAAAGAACACTGCGGTGATCAAACCTGCGAATAGTCCGGTGAGACTGCTCAATCCAACGCCCTGCCCGAATCTCAATCTTCCTTTGTTGTGTTCATCGCGGAAATGTTTAACGATGAAGAGAATTCCTCCGATGGAAATGATCCAAGACACAATTCTGTATGACCAAGATTGCATATCCCAACCTGTGAAGTGGCCGGCAATCATGAACACAATTCCGATAGCGCTCAATACAAGAGCGTAGATCATTGCAGGACGAATTCTTGGCGTTTCAGGATTCTCGGTTTTTATAAAGTCAATGTTTTCCATATTTACATGTATTGAGTGATAATAGTTCGTTCCAAAGATATGCGCGCAGTTCTACTGGAAATATTCCGCTCATGGAATTATGAACGCTTGATTTTTTAAAAAAGCACATTACTTTCGCGGCCAAAGAGCAAGTCTTCTACGACCAGCTCCTGTCCAATCCTCCAGGGTCGGAAGGCAGCAAAGGCAGACGGTTGTAGCGGTGCGATAGAAGGGGCTTGCTCTTTTTTCCTTTTTTTATTCGAAATCATATCCGATCCAAAAAGTATGTGCGACCATTTTCTTCCTTGCGGCACATTGCTTTTTCTTCAACACCACAGGCATTGAAACTAATTTGAAATCAATTCTTTCTGCCTTTCATCCATCTACTTTTACCGCCACTTAAGAAAAAACATGAAGAGAATCAATGTTGAATATTATCGTCGCAGAGCCAACGCAAAGAAGAAAAAACTGGCTGTTGGACTGCGCAAAATCGCAAAGTTGAAACCACGCGGTTTGGTGAAAGATGTAAAAGCTATCACTGAAGAAACATGGAAGGAAATCTCATGTGTCGATTGTGGCCATTGCTGCATGGAGATGACGCCAACGTGGAAGAAGACTGAGATAAAGCGTGTGGCAACTCATTTCAACATGACTGCCAAAGCTTATTACGATAAGTATCTCTACACCGAAAAGAAGACCGGTGATATCATGAATAATTCTACGCCGTGTCAACATTTTGATAAAAGAAAAGGTCTTTGCACCATCTATGAAATTCGTCCACACGATTGCGCAGAGTTCCCGCATTTTCACAGGAAGGATTTTGTGGATCAAGTGAAAGACGTTTACATCGAGAACATGAATCGTTGTCCTGCAACGCTTGTGATGGTGGAAAAACTCACCGCTCTTATGCAGGAGCGTGGCGTTATCTGATTGCAATTTCGTTCACTGGATTGCTCTTCGTATTGATGTCGTAGTTTTGTATTCCCCGAAAACATGAAAACACATCAACATCCGACACGTGTTCCTTATATGGTGTATGCCGATGAGGAAGGCAATATTTTCGAAGACTTGCGCTATGAAGCTGTTGGCCGTTCCGGTTACAACGTTTTTCCACTCACCCCTGAAGATTTTATCGAAGTGCCTTTTGGTAGTGATATGTTCACACTTCCCGGTCGCCGACCATATGGACTGAGCATTGAAACTGGTGAGTTTGAAGTGATTGAAGATGTTCAGGCTGTTGCTGCACTCAACGCTCCGGCATATACACAATTGTATATGGCGGCATTTGGAACAGATGAAGAAGATGCGCCGACACTTCCTCTTTATTGTTACACAACTGTTGGTTGGCTCGATGGAAAATTTTACACAACAGCAGTTCGTATCGATGCCGACGAAAGACAGGACCTGGAAAATTTCGACAGAGAACTGATCATTGAGGAAACGAAGAAGCGACTGGAGAAGCATCCTGACAACCGTCTTGTGCAGCACCTAGGCAACAATTGCAGTATTCAATACAGTTGTCCTGCTGCACGCAATTTTTTTATGGGAAGATGGGAATGTCCAATTCCTATTTCTCCTGCATGCAACAGCAATTGTCTTGGTTGTATTTCATTTCAACCGAAAGAGCATGAACTTACATCGCCTCAAGATCGATTGCCATTCATTCCAACGTTGGAAGAAATTCTCGAGTTCACCATTCCTCATTTGCAAAATGCGGAACGTCCTATTGTAAGTTTTGGTCAGGGTTGTGAAGGTGAACCCTTGCTTGTGTGGCAATTGATACGCGAGGTCATCATCAAAATCAGAGAGGTGACGCCACGCGGTATCATCAATATAAACACCAACGGCAGCAAGCCTAAAGCGGTGGAGGAGTTGATGAAAGTCGGATTGAATTCTATTCGCGTTAGCACGAATTCTGCACGCAAGAATATTTACGAGTCCTATTATTTGCCGAACAATTACAAGTTTGAAGACATCATTGAAAGCTCACGTATCGTCCGTCAGTACGGCGGTTGGGCGAGTATCAACTATTTCACTTTTCCGGGAATGACGGATTTGGAAGAAGAATATGAAGCATTGAGAGCGTGGATCAAACATGCTGATCTGAGCATGATTCAATGGCGCAATTTCAACATTGATCCCGATTGGTATCTCGGTAAAATTGGTGTGACAGAATTGCCCGAAGGCATGGGCATTCGTCAAGTAATGTCAAAAATCAGAGAAGAATTTCCACACCTGGCATTCGGCTATTTCAATCCACCGGCAGAGGTGCAACAGAAGTACAATGAGTTGCGGATAATTATTAATTATTGATAGTGATCCTCCAGAATTACCCCCAAGTTGATCTTCCTTTTTCAATTGACAACCATTTTAGATTCCACATTGAGAATGGAATTAATTCGCATTACGTATTAGAAACATTTTGGTAAAATGCCTGCGGGATTCTCAAATCTAGACAATAGAAAATCCACTTTCATCGTCCAAAATTGAATGCGCATTTTCTATTGCATGATTTGGGTTTAAACGGCGCGCCTTCGCGTGAGACAAGGGAGATTCCTCACTTCGTATCGGAATGAAACCGCACGCGATAGAGTGCGAAGGAGGCAACAATGAGGCGCGAAGCGCCTGATTGTTGCCTCCTATTTGTGTGGGTGAACTGTCCTTCCGAAACGAAGTGAGGAATCTCCCATACTTTACTTAATTCCTCGGTTCAACGGTGAAATGATTCTGATGCTATACATACTAAAAGCGAAGTGAGGAATCTCCATGGGGATAATTCTGGAGGATCATTGTATTGATTAATAGTTATCAGTGGGTTGATGCTTTTGTGCCCAACGTCATTCACATAATGAAGACTTCTCAACACTTTTTTTTTGAAATTGTGAAAAAGTCGCCTCATATTTGAGCATCCTTTTCTAACTAACAATCAAATGACGTCAAAAATTTTTTACTGTACGCGACAGCGTGCAATGCATCTCGCACAAGAAATTATACGCGAGATGAAATTGCGAAAAGAAAGTGTAGACACTGCCAGCAGTACCATTTTGGCAAGTAGAGGATGGAATTTTCTTTCGCCCGGTAAAGAAATCGAAATCAACATGTATGCCGATGAAGATCGAGTAGAAGTTGCAGTGAATGTTGAGACAAAAATGAAAGCCTTTGATTTCGGAACTAGCGAATACCTTGAGGAAGATTTCCTTCTGAGAATGCGCGATAGATTGAATTGAGAATTCAATTATTAGTTGGTGGGTTGTTTGATTTTTTTATCGTAAATCAAATTCCCACCGGAATCAAACACAGTAATGGTCAGCATGCGCTTTCCCTTCTCACCTGTGAACCCCAACGTAGCGAAATGTTTTTGAGGAACAATTGTCCCTTCTACACGCAGATCGTTTTTCTCTTTGCTCATGTCGTAAGCTTTGCTGGTAAGCGGTGAAACAGTGAGGTCGTAAATAACATTACCGGAATTCAGCTTCAATTCACTCAGCTCCCCGCAATGCCTGTCACCGGAGAGAAAAATTACTCCCGTGATATTGTTTGCTTCGATGGCTTCAAGGATGCGTTCTCGCTCTGTCGTCCAGTTGGCGTAGGTTTCATAGATTTTGTTGGTGCATAAAAATTGCCCTCCCATTGTAATCAGTTTAAAAGGGGCTTTGCTGAATTTCAGCGCTTCTATAAGCCAATTGATTTGCTGTTCACCAAGAATAGTTGGGTTCGCGCCATTTTTCAAATCATGCGATACCCGGAAATAACGGTTATCCAGAAGAAAAAAATCAATATCACCCCAGGCGAATTGAGTAGTGATTCCATTGTCAATGCACGCGCCGGGCAATCCGTAAGAAGGATTGGCCCAATAGTTTTTGAATGCTTCCAGTGTCCAGTCTTTGTGAATGTAACTTCCATCAGAATCATTCGGACCAAAGTCGTGATCATCCCAGATGGCGTAGTTGGCAACATTGTGCATGAGGTTTTGCAACTCGGGTAAAAATCGGCAATGCTCGTAACGATGATAAATCCCGGCTTTCGATGCGAAGTCTACTTCTCTTAAATAGATATTATCGCCAAGCCATAACATTGCGTCAGGTTGTTTTGCAGCAAGATGCTGAAAAATTTCATAGTCGCCGCCATAAGGTTCACCCGGCCGGTCATATGCTGTTTCATTTATAAATGCACAACTACCTGTAGCGATGGTAAAATTTGGGGGATCGGTGCGGTATTGCCAAAGAGGTTGTGTTGTAAAAGTGTACACCCCACCTTTGATTGATTCTGTTGCTATTTGTCTTTCCGGGCCTATCACATATTCATATGTTGTTCCTGGTTCGAGATTGCTCAAAACCACGTGTGCCGTCGCAGAATATTCTCCGGCTGTTTCTTTTGTATACGTTGTCACCAACTTGGGTTCATTCTTCTTGTGAATTTTAACCACCACTTTTTCAGGAGTTGCTGAATGCACCCAGATGCAGGCTTCGCGCATATCCACATAGCCGAGCATATGGTGTAATTTTTCTTGCGAATGATATTGAAATGAAATAAAAAATGCTACTAGAAAAGTAAGGATGGATTTGAAGTTCATCTGTTCTTGATTTGGCTGATAAAGGTAACAAGAGAAACCCGACATAACTCCTAGCGTTTCGCAACCTACTTGAGTTCCAGGGAGAACCAATTTCTTTGCAGATTTTCATGAGAGTTGTACGACTCCGTTCGAAATTTTAATTGAACAGTTGATGTGATTGTGAATTCCGAGAAAAACTGTTTTCAACAAAATGATTCTTCATAAAACAATTCTCATGAGAAACCTCTGGATGCCTCGCTGCATGAGGACTTTTCATCGTGCCTTTCCGATATTGTCGCAAAAAATATCTATTTTATGCAACGACTACTGCTTATTTTGCGTCATTATTGACGTAAAGCGTTTTGGCCTTTGTAATGAACCGTTTCTAACTGTAATGAACTGCCGCTACTTGAAATTCACGATAATTATTTTTGTTGCCTTATTTGTTGGCTTGAATACTTCAGGGCAAATCACCAGTCCAGGATGTGTTGGGCATACCAATTACGTCAACAGCGCCAATAATATTCCAATTTATTATTTCCCGATGGGTGTGCAAGGATCACTCACTGCAACACCACCCAGCGGTGTACCGGGCTGGACATTTGTTTGGTCTCGTTTTCTGGTCGGAAATACTGCATGGTCGCTTTTGACAACTCAAACGAATGTTCCTACTTCAACGATCAACAATCTCGTAGCAGGTGCATATAATGTGACAATCACTGATGCATCCGGCACAGTAGTGGGCTGCTATCGTGCATGGATTTCCAATGTGGTTACGAATCCGGTAGTTGATGTTGCTCCAATTGCGCCTGATTGTGTTGGGCCCGTTGAGCTGAATGGGACCATTACATACGGCACTGTTACACCGTATTCAAATCTGCCGAACTCTCAGATGTTGGTGAATGCCAGCACTTCCATCAATATTTGCTTTACAGGTAATCATACCTGGGTTAGTGATTTGGCTTTTCGCATTGTAGGACCTGCTTCATGCGGTAGTCCCAGTTTGATACTTTCACCGAATCCCGGATCAATTGGTCAGGGAGCCGTGTGCAACAGCGGTAATAATTTTACCAATCTTTGTTTTAGCACCAGTGCCACTGGCAATCTTAATGTTTGCGCTCCAACGCCGGCAACTCTGTCAGGCAACTACGCTTCTTACGGACCTGCGAATACACCCATCAATTGGAGCATGCTTTATGGTTGTGATGCAAGCAGCCCTGGATGGGCTGTGCAGGTATATGACTGTATTGGCGGTGATCAGGGTTCGCTTACCAACGCAACGATAGGCTTTACAGGTACAAATTCTTGTGGCCAGCCGCAAACGATCAATTACAACACGCCACCCGGATTTTCGTCTACAATTGCAGACAACACTTGTTCTGCTGCAACGGCTTCCATTTTTTCGGTTCCTCCAGGAGTTCCCGCACCACCAATAGCGTGTGTTTTCGGGTATGAGTGGAATAGCACTCCTTATGTTTTTATCGCTGATTCAACCAGTTCTTTGAATATCACACTGAACGAGTTTATTGATGCTTCCGGAAATGTCATGCCATTTCAGAGCGTACTCTTTACATTGGAAATCACAAGTACATGCGTTGACAGCACGGTGAGTGAAAATGCATGTTTTGGCGGCAACGGTATGGATCAGGAAATGTTCAATTTCATTCCGATGCAGACGCCGGATATTCTTCCTGTTCCACCACTTTGCACTACTTCTCCACAACAGCAGTTGGTGTCAAACATACCCGGTGGAACTTGGTCAGGTGATGGTATCATTGATGCTTTTGCCGGAATCTTCGATCCTACAATTGTCGCACTGGGCACACACACCATCACTTATACTGTCAATGATCCTTGCATCAATCCGGGATTTATAGATATTTCAGTAAATGCAGTTCCCGTGTTGAATCTTGTAGTTCCGGATGGTATTTGTGTATCGGCTGCTCCTGTGAATCTTGAAACGTTGAGCCCTAATAGTGGCACATATTCGGGAACAGGTATTACCAATTCAACACTTGGTACATTCGATCCCTCGATTGCAGGTGTTGGAGTTCATATTATCACGGTAGACGTTGGCGGCATTTGTCCCAATTCTGCTACTTCTTCTATTACGGTAAATCCATTGCCTATCATTAGTGCAGGTCCTGATTACGTTGTTTGTCAAGGTGCCGGTCAACCGCTGATCGCTTCTGGTGCAGGCGCAGGAGGAAGCTATGCGTGGTCACCTTCTACTTATTTGAATAATTCATCTGTCTTCAATCCAACAGCCACCATTCTCGCTCCTACAACATACACTGTTATTGGAACAGATGTGAATGGATGTCAGAATATTGATCAGGTATCGTTGACACAGATACCACTCACGACAGTTCAGACAGAACCGGTCGCGATGGTATGTCCGGGAACACCTGTGATCTTGTCTGCAACGGCTTCAGCTCCCGGAAGTTTTAATTGGGCACCAGCAGCAGGTGTTACCGGTGCAAACACTGCAACACCAACAGTGACACCGCAAGTGACGACTACTTACACAGTTACTGTTACCGATGCTTGCAATCTTCAATCGACAGCTACAGTGAATGTTCCGGTAGAGCAGGTGTACGTTGTGAGTGCGGGTCCCGATGTGGCATATTGTATTGGGTCAAGCACTATCCTCAACGGAAGTGTATCCGGGCCGAATCCTTCCGTGCAATGGACAACAGCGAATGGCGTGATACAGGGATCAGGTACAGCATTGAATTTACCTGTGAATAATCCGGGAAGTTATATGTTGCGCATTACCACTCCTTTGGGATGCCTGTATAATGATCTTGTACAGGTAGTGGAGACACCATTACCGGTCGTGAGTATGGCGCAGAATGTGAATCTTTGTCCTGGTGGATCTGTGTTATTGAATGCAGGCAATAACTGGCAAGCAGTACAATGGTCAAACGGAGCAAATTCAGCGTCGATTACAGTGAGTCAGCCGGGCACATACAATGTTACCGTTACACAAAGTAATTGCTCCGGTTCTGGAAGCGTGAATGTGAATCCTGTTTTTGTGCCCTATCTCGAATTGGGACCGAACGTTGTGATTTGTCAAGGAGAGTCGGTGAATTTTGTAATCAGTACACCGGGAACTTGGAGCACCGGTGCCAATGCAAGTTCGATCAACGTTTCTGCAGAGGGCACATACAGCGTCACTATAAATGTGAGCAATTGTATAACGACGGATTCTGTTCAGGTTTCGGTATTACCACTTCCGTTTGTTGAATTGGGGGCTGCTGTTACAAGTTGCATTGGTGACACCGTTTATATCGATGCCACACGTGATGGAAACGATTACTATGTTTGGGATAATGGTGAAGTGGGCCCTTACCGCACCATCACAGAGGATAATGCATTTATGGTAACGGTTGGTAACGAGTGCGGAGAAATGTCAGACGAAGTCGAAGTAAATTTTGAAGATTGTTCTTACGTTATTTATATTCCAAATGCGTTCACGCCGGATAACGATGGCATCAACGATGTATGGAAGATGACAACTTTCAATGTGTCGAAATTGAGTTTGACCATCTTTAATCGTTGGGGAAATGTTGTTTACAGAAGTGAGGATTTGCAGCCGTATTGGACAGGTCAGGTTGAGGCGGGTGAATATTATACTCCGGATGGAATTTATCAGTACCGACTTTCCTATGAAACTGTTCTCAAGGAAGTCGGGGAGAGAAGTGGGAATATTATCATACTTCGTTAAAGTTCCCATTTATTCGTTCAAAGTTCCTAGTTTCTTGTTCCTAGTTCCTAGTTTGTTCATTGTCCATGCCTAAATAACCCTGACCGTTTTTTTGAACTTCAAAATTGGATTTCTGGAGATAGATTCCGAGCTTGAGGGTTTTTGTTGCCGCGAAGACCCTAAGGCTCGAAGTTGCACAAAGATTTTCCTCTATGAATCTCCGCTCCTCTGCGAACTCGGTGACCTAAAAAACTGAGAATGAGAATCAAAAAGAGAATGAAGAATTTGCCGACGACCATATAACAAAGCGGAGCCTAATACTTCTTCACCCGTACATAAAATTTCTTTTCATCCAATCGAAAATCATTCACCTCTCGCATATCAAGTGAAATTTTCTTCCACTCCGAGGTAGGATA
Organism: Flavobacteriales bacterium; assembly: GCA_043748015.1. GTDB lineage: Bacteria > Bacteroidota > Bacteroidia > Flavobacteriales_D > Sanyastnellaceae > JAIBBG01. The sequence continues at coordinate 38,455 of JAYTOA010000086.1, read as the reverse complement.
AATTCGTTGCTTCTTGCCTGAAATAAGAATGTCTATCGGCATATTGAAGTCAGTCACCTTAGCATTCCATCGGTATTGAAGTTGATACTTACCACCCTTCTTTTTCAGTTTGTAACTGAACTCAGGCAAGGCGGCATTCTTCACATATTGCGCGAAAAAGCTGTCGAGGTTCAATCCGGTTTTTTCATCAAAAAATTTCACCACATCAGAATAGTCGAGCGATTGATATTTGAATGTTGTATCACTCATGTTCTTGATCATCGGCCACCAGAGTTCGTCATTGTTCACGACATGCCGCAACGTATTTAGAAACAACATTCCTTTTACATACATGTCGGAATGGCCTTCGCGGTTGATGCCGTAAGTGCCTATGATAGGCCTTTGATTGGCAACCGTACCGCGCAATGCATTTACATAAGTCATTGCCGTATCGTAGCCATAAGTACATTCCACGTATATGGCTTCACTATAGGTGCAGAAACTTTCGTGAATCCACATGTCCGCCATGTCCTTGCTGCTTAAACTATTTCCCCACCACTCATGTCCGCTTTCATGAATAATGATATAGTCGAAAGGCAAATTCATCCCCGAGCGATCCATTCCGGCATAACCCTTTTTGAATTTGTTGCCATATGCTATACCACTTTGATGCTCCATGCCGAGGTAAGGAGTTTCGATTAAAGCGTAGCCATCTCTCCAGAATGGATATTTACCAAGATACTTTTCATAACAAGCCAACATAGGCTTCACTTGTTCGAATTGCACTTTTGATTTTTCGAAATTGTAACTCAGCACATAATAATCAAGAGCGAGTGTGTCGCCATCAGCCGCATGATAGATGTCGTGCCAATGCACGTAATCTCCTATATTGATCGAGACACCATAGTTGTTGATCGGATAGGAGATGGCCCATTTATAGGTTGTTGTTCCATCAAGACTGACAACAGGTTCTTCTTCTTGACCATTGGCTACGCAGCGCATACCGGTGGGAACGTTGCATTGAATATTCATGCGATCAGGTTCGTCACCGGCATCTTCTTTACAAGGCCACCAGACACTGGCTCCAATTCCCTGACAAGAAACAGTGATCCACATTTTTCCGTTGTGGTCTTTCTGCCACGTAAAGCCACCATCCCATGGTGGATTTTTTGCGATGAGGGGTTTGCCCGAATAATAAACTGTGATTGAGTTTTTCTCTCCAGCTTTAACCTCATCATGCATGTCCACGAAAACAGCATTGAATTCCCTTCTGAACTTCAGCTCATTTCCTTGTGCAGTGATCTTCGAAATTTCCATGTTAGAAAAAAGATCAATCTGAAGTGTTTTGAAATCCGCAAGAGCTACAAAACCAATTCTATTGCTTCCGGATAGTCCTCTTCCTGATGTGTCGATGCGAATATGCAGGTCGTATGTTTTTACATCATAGCAAGTGCGTTCAATACGCAAAGAGCCGCGCAAGCTATCGGCGCGACTGTTTTGTGCAAAAACAGAACCAGGCAATAGTATAATGAATATGCATATTAAACTTTGTTTGACACTCATAAATGTTCTTCCTTCGTTTGGTTGCTAAGGTGATACATTTCAAACGGCATTTCGTTGCAAAAGTATTGACCGGAATTGAAGGAAGATTAAAATATTGCTTTTTGTCTGATCTGTTTGAATGGCAAATGGAATGATGCCGTTTGCATTTTGAATTTGGGTTTCATTTGAGTTTGAAGTCAAACACATCGGGTCTCGAATAATGGCCGGCAACGTCGAACATTCTTTTGGCGGCTAATATTTCATTCATGTTCAGGTCGGCATAAAGAATACTTTCCTTTCCCTCCAATGGACCTACCAACATTTTTCCGCTAGGTGAAATAATGCAACTGTTTCCGGTATTGATGAATTCTCTTTTATCCGGATAAAAACTTTTGAATTCGTATTTGTCAGGGATATCATCCATTCGTATCAACATGCAAACACTAATAATAAAAAGTCCGCCTTCTCTTGCGATATGCTGCATAGATTGCAACCAATTCGGGCTTTTATCCCATGTCGCCGATGCGAGTATTTGTGCGCCTGATTCGTATATCGCCTGTCGGGCGAGAGGCATATAATTCTCCCAACAAATCAGTCCGGCTATTTTACCTGCAGTTGTCTCATACGACCTTAGCGTGCTTCCATCGCCTTGACCCCAGATCAGTCTTTCACCGCTTGTCGGAATTAGTTTTCTGTGTTTTCCCAGAATGACTCCGTTGTTGTCAATGAATAGTAAACTGTTGTATAAACTTCCACCACTGGACTCTGTGTTTCGTTCATTAATGCCGATGACAACGTTGGTGTTTGCCGCTTTGGCTGCCTTACACAAAATGTCAGTATTGACATCAGGCACTGAGACAGCGTTTTCAATAAGTGCAACATAAAGATCATTTAGAATTACACTTTTACTATTGGGAATAGTCCAGACCCAATCAGGATAACCGGAAATAAATGCTTCAGGAAACACGATCAGGTCAGCACCGTTTTTACCTGCTTCTTTGATAGCATCGCTTGCCTTTGCTAGTGTTTGATCCACATTCAAAAAAACAGGAGTTAATTGTGCTGCGGCAACTTTAATGGCACTGGTCATAGTAATCTTGCAATGTTTATTACCCGCGAGGATCGATATTTTGATTCATTCTGAAAAGATTCGTTGGATCCCATTTCCTTTTCTGTTCTATCAGTCGATTCCATACTTTTTCGGTATAAGCTTGTTTTACACGGTCTGCTCCTTCGTCACTTAAGAAATTGACATAAACACCTTGACTGAAAGGTTCGGTATCCTTATGAAAGGCCTTAGCCCAAGCAATTGCATTTTGGTCCAATGCCGCATCCTGCCATCTGGTATGAATATTAAGCACGAAGGGTGTATTCCTATGCGGAAAAGCTGTTGCTTCAGGATTTATTCTCGCAGGCGCACCTTCCATATGTGGAATGAAAATTTCACAATCTTTGCTTGGCATTGTGAGCGAATACTTCTCCAACAAATCGATGCAATCATTGCTTAAATCTTTAAGATGATGCGATTTCCAATAGTTGCGAGCACCATGGCTTACAAGACCATCAAACGCGGATTGCCATCCGGACCACGGATGCATTGCCGTTCCATCTCCTAATGTTTCTCCGAAGTCGCGTATGGGTTGAAGCAGTTTCTGGCCTTCGGACTCTTCACCCAACCAAACGCAAGGAATAAGAATGACGAGTTTACCATGAACTGAATCAGGTAGAAATGGAAGAGGTGGTGCATGACGAATCACCATCCAGATGGACATTTCATCAGGCATGTTCCTCACATATTCTCGGTGAAATTGAATATATGATTTAATATTTTCAAAACTTTTTACAATAGGACCGGAAAGCACATGAGTACCTACTTCAGCAGCTTTGAAATTAAATGTAGTGACGACACCAAAATTTCCTCCACCTCCTCTGATGGCCCAGAAAAGATCAGGATTAAGCGTAGCACTTGCCTGAACCACATCCCCTGCTGCTGTCACAACTTCTGCAGAAATGAGGTTGTCAACGGATAGTCCGTATTTTCTGCTGATCCAGCCGAAACCGCCGCCTAGCGTTAATCCTCCAACACCGGTATGCGATATAATCCCAGATGATACAGCAAGACCGTACTTTTCAGTTTCCTGATCGACCTTATAGAGAAGACAACCACCCTGAACAACTACAGTTTTATTGATAGAATCAACTTTGACATTTTGCATGAGTGACAAATCAATCACCAGTCCGTCGTCGCAAACTGCAGTTCCTGCCGAGTTGTGTCCACCTCCTTTCACTGCGATGAGCAATTCGTTTTCTCGCCCGAAATTGACTGCTTTGACAACATCATTTGTGTGAAGTGGTTTGATAATTATTGCAGGTCTTCTATCAAACATTCCATTCCAGATAGCTCTTGCCTCGTCGTAACCATTGGACTCTGGAAGTAATACTTTTCCCTCAACGCTCGAGCTCAAGTCGGAAATCTTTTCTGCTGTGATTTTCATTTTGGTAAGGTTTTATTGACAATTTCACTTTCTTCAAACTCCGAGTGCTATGCAAGGTTAAGCAAATCTAGCAAGACAAACATTTTGGAATCTTTCCCGAATGTAGTAATAGTATTCGATCAATTTCGCGTTTTGCAGAGTTTATGGATTAGTAGCAAAAACTGACCAGCTTACAGGCGAAGAACGTTTAATGAATAAGTTGCCAAGGGGCTTTAAAATCTCATGGATTTATTGTTCTCAGTTTTGAATGCGAATGTTTCGAAATCATACACAGAAAAGACATAAGCTTTCGAGGCAGAATTAATACATGAGTAAGAACTATTCTGACGATTCTGAAAATTATTCAAAACCGTATTTCCCTTTCAGTGAATTATGAAATTTCTTCTTCATTATACTGTGTGAAATAACCAAGAAACGCAGCTCAAAGAATATCCTTTGGAAGAATTTTCCTTGTCCATGCTTTGATGCGCTTCGTTTTTCCAACTGCGTTGTCAGGATTGAAGTCCTGAGTTGTCTCCCACGAATTCTCAACATTGAATTCAGTTTCCATTCCAATTAATACACCGGAAGCAATTTGTTCGGAGTAAATGATGGCGACACATTCTGTATTCAAGTTTGCACTGCGCGGATCAAGATTGAATGTTCCGATGACTGTTATATTTCCGTCGATTACCATCGTCTTTGCGTGCAATCCGAATATGGGTGGATTTTCCAAAGTCTTGTGCAAATCACCTTTCATCATGCTCATGCGCTCTGCAGCATCAGGACGATATTCAAATATGCGCACTCCGGTTGCGAGCAATTTTTTTCGATCTTTCTGGTAAGAGCTGAAAGCCTCCACATTGTCAGTTGATGCAAGACTGTTGGTGAGAATCCGAATCTTCACACCTCGCGCAATCGCCTCACGAAAAAGATTTTGACTAAGTTGCGTTGTGATAAGATAGGGCGATTGAATGTCAATGGAGCGTTGTGCGTTTTTCACCAGATCAATCAAAGCGCTCGTGGAAATACCTCCGCCTGCCAGTCCTGATTCGCCGTTGTTTTTTCCCGGAGCATCGGAAATGAACTCAACTCGATCAAGCCAGACAAGTTCACCGGATTTCTTGATTGAATTGAATGCGTTGGGAAGATCTTCAATGCGCTTTCGTACCTGTGGCCAAAAATTTTCCGGATTGCAAGCATATTGGTGAAGTGCATCGAATCTTGTGGCAGATGTGTCCATGATAATATCATCATCCGCGACATCTTTCACCGGGACACTGAAATTGCTGTTCCAGAATTCGTTGAATGATAATGAGACATCCGAAGTCGTCTTTCCAATCAACAAAACATCTCGATCACGGAAATTGTATTCGTGATCATAATCAAAATATTCATTAGCGATATTTCTTCCACCTGTGATTACAATTTTATTGTCGACGATAAAAGTCTTATTGTGCATGCGTTGATTTGCCGATCGAAAGTCAGTAGCGAATTTTTTGACTTTGTTCAAAATGTTTTTACCGAGGTTCACACCAGGATTGTAAATTCTGATATCGATGTTCTCGTGTGAATCCATCATTAGTACATCTTCTATGTCTGCGTCCACCATAATGTCATCCACGAGTATTCTAACCTTCACGCCGCGGTCAGCAGCACGAACGAGATAGTCGCAGGCGATGAGTCCAACATTATCTGTAGAGAAAATGAAGTATTGAATGTCGATGGTTTTCTCGGCATATTCAGAAAGCCATGCTCTCGAAATCATCGCACCGTCGCCATCTTCTAGTACATAGACACCTGTTTTTGTTTGCATAGAGTCAGCGATGTCCGCCAATTCCTGTGTCAGATTGATTGAGTCGTTGCGATGCATGCCTGAACAAAAATTTCCAATTGGACGAATTTCATTGGACTTATCATTCGAACAGCCGAAGAGTAAAAGCAGAAGTAGCGAATAGAAAAACGGCATAAATTTCAAAACGTTCATGTAGCAAAAATCAACAATACTGAGTCGAAGTGCAATCAAACCTGCCGCTCGTTTCAAGGCGATTTATACAAATTCACCGAAACAGTGGCAAGGTCTGAATCAGGGAATTTTTTGAATTGAGTCATATCGGCAATCAATCCAGCCTCTTTCATGATGGTAGTGAATTCTTCGATCTCAATAATATATTGATCAGAATAGCCATGTGTCGCATCGTATGCAGTAGCGGCAGTTCTGCCGAGGTTCTTCGAAGTGAGTTCAGGAGCGATTGTATGCAATTCAATGAGCAACAGACCAAACTTTTTCACATACGGCGTCCATTTCTCAAAGTGTTCTTTCAGTGAAGCTGACACACGATTGTTATCCAAGCGTCTTCCATTTGAAACGTATGCGCCGGTGGATGAACTGATACGCAAATTTTCTGCTGTCTTTGGCTCTTCCCAAATTCTATTGTGGTCGAGAAAACTTCTTACGTTCAATAAATCTTTGAGATCGATGTTGAATTTATCTTTTAGATCTGCAGCCAGTTGATTAGGATTTCCAATATCACCCCAGATAATCTTTGCCCAGATTCCTGCTTGTATCAGATTTGCGCGCGAAACTTTCAATGCCGCTTCGTTGTAATCAACACCAATAATTGTCAGCGGATATTCGTCGAGATTTTTACCGCGCAATGTTTGCGTTTCAATGACGGAAAACAGATGTTGTAAAAATTCGCCATTGCCACAACCCATGTCCAATACTCCTTTTGGTTGTTCGGCAATCGGTCGGTTGAACATGTCAATGATGATCTCGTCGACTACTTTGAAATAAGTGGTGTGCGCTCCACCACTTCCCCAGACATTCATTTCGCGATCTACGTGTTTCTCTTCTGCACCTATGGAGGAAGTTTTTAAGACCAATGCGTCTCCGAAAATCAGCTCGTCGAGTTTCCGCATTGTTGGAATATAGGAGACAGTTACGCCATACGCACTTGCACGTCGGGCGAAGAATAATCCTTCATCGGTGAATTCAAATGAATCACCCATCTTATTGAAACAGCCTAGCTCTGCGAGTATGTCAAGCAGTCGTCCGAAAGGTGCAGAGTCTTTGTGAAATTCCTCCGGTTGAAAACGCGCTTCCATAAAGTATTTGTGGAACATGCCCGACATTCCGAGAAGCACGAATGTTGGCCCCAATATGATTCCTTCAATATGTGTGAAGATCTGATCTTGAATGATGCGTACTGTTTTGTCAGTCGATAATTCAAGGCCAAAATGATTCTTATACTTGGTGAAAGTACTTTCCAGTTTCAGAAACGGCTCCATTTCGAATTTTCTATTGTGATGCTTTTCTGACATTCGCAGAAGTGCAACCACATCTTCATACAAATGGAAATGCTCGAAAGCAATTTTTGAAGCTTCATTCACTTCATATGTTACGGAGTTTTTGTCGTTCTCTACGTGCTGAATGAGCCAACCTTGCGAGCACATCACGCGCAACGCAACGTTGAGATAGCCGTCGTTCGCCTGGAATTTTTCAGCGAGAGTTTTTAGCTCAATTTTTTTATGTGTTAGCAGGTAATCTGTGACGCCCTTGCTCTTCAAAGCATATGCAGAGGGCGCTGTAACAATGCCATCCAGATGACGGAAAAGTTTACCTCGGAGTTTGGATATTTCTTGTTTTGATAGCATACTATTTTTTTCTCAATGGTCTTGAGCTGATTCAATAAAACTGCGCTTCAATCGCAAGAATTTGTGTTGTTTTTCATTTGAAAGTTACGGAATCTAGAAAAATCAGGATCTGTCGTATTCGAAAGTTTTGATGAACGCTCACATTTGGTGCGTGGTTTCAAATGAAACGCTATATGGAACAGCTAATGAATGCCTGGGTGTGGATTTCAGGTCGAATGAAATAGCATTTGAAGATCAGAATGAATGAAATTTGCCGTTCAATGCAACGAAAAATCGGACTTGTTTTATCGGGAGGCGGTGTGCGCGAAATTGCACATCTTGGCGTGTTGAAGGCATTGGAAGAGGCCGGCATCAAACCTTCAATGATTTCAGGAACAAGTTCCGGAGCGACCGTTGGAGCATTATATGCAGCAGGTAATTCACCTGAAACAATTCTCGAAATTGTCAAACGTGAGAAATTTTTTAGTTATAGAAATCTGCTAATTGGAAGAGCCGGCTTATTCAACATGCGTCGATTTGAAAAGTTGTATCACAAGTATATGCCGGTGAATACTTTTGAATCGCTTTCCATTCCCCTCTCAGTTGCAGCAACAGATATTGTGTATGGCCATTCCGTTTACTTTTCAGAAGGAAATCTTTCGCAAGCATTGCTCGCATCGTCCTGCATTCCAATGATATTTCAACCCGTTCGTATTGGTGGTTCTGTTTTTCTTGACGGAGGCATTACCAATAATTTTCCCATTGAATGTCTCATCGGCAAATGCGACTTTCTTGTTGGAGCTCATGTAAATTCTATCAGTAATAGAGTTGATCAATTGCGCATGAAGGACATGGTGGATAGGAGTTTTCATCTCATGATCAGCGGCAGGGTGAAAGAAAAAAGTCTGTTGTGCGATATTTTCATAGAGCCTCAGGAAATGAGTCGATTCGGATTGTTTGATTTCAAAAAAGCGGATGTCATTTTTAAAATTGGTTACGAAAAAGCTGAGCAGGTTTTGAAAGATTCAAATTTCTAACCGCATATGACACTGCCCTTTTCACGTATTGTGGACTTATTAGAAGTAAATTCGCAGTCGGATGGAAGTATAACTCCAATGCGAAATTTTGTAATTGAAAGATGATCAGGAAGTAATATGAGTATTTCAAGACAATCAATTCTGGATGCACTATCCAATGTGATAGAGCCCGACCTCAAGAAGGACATCGTCACGCTCAATCTCGTGAAGATTCTCGACGTGCGGGAAAACCTCATCGCACTCGAAGTGAAGGTGAGTAATCCTGCTATGCATAGCAAGATGCGAATGCGCGAAGCATGTGAGTTTGCCATTCATCGCACGTTGGGTAAAGATTGGCAGGTAGACTGCGACATCATTGCCATCGCAGGTGATGAGCGTCATGGTGAATTGCGAAAAGTCTTACCGGGCGTGAAACATGTCATCGCGGTTGCATCAGGAAAAGGTGGAGTAGGGAAGAGCACTGTGTCGGCGAATCTCGCTGTAGGTCTTGCACGACGCGGTTATTCAGTAGGAATTCTCGACGCAGATATTTATGGGCCGTCCATTCCGACGATGTTTGATCTTATACACGACAAGCCAAAAGTGGTAGACATCGAGGGCAAAAGTTGGCTCGAACCAATAGAACAATACGGTGTAAAAGTTTTGTCCATCGGCTTTTTTGCTGAAGTGAATCAGGCTGTCGTATGGCGCGGACCAATGGCCACAAAAGCATTGAATCAATTAGTGAATGATGCCAACTGGGGCAAGCTCGATTATCTTATACTTGATCTTCCACCGGGAACGGGAGATGTACATTTATCCATCGTGCAATCCATTCCATTGAATGGAGCGGTGATTGTCAGCACTCCGCAAACTGTAGCGTTGGCCGATGCACGCAAAGGAGTGGCAATGTTTCAATTGCCCTCTATCAATGTTCCAATTATAGGTTTGGTAGAAAACATGGCGTGGTTTACACCGGCGGAATTGCCAGACAACAAATATTTTCTTTTTGGAAAAGAAGGTGCTAAAAATCTTGCAGATGAAATGAAGATTCCATTCATTGGACATGTACCTTTGATCCAGAGCATTCGTGAAGCCGGCGATGCGGGCCGTCCAGCTGCAATGCAGGAAGGAACAAAGGTTTCTGAAGTTTGGGAAGAAATCATCAATAACTTTGAACGAGAAATGAGGTTGTTGCCATTCCGCAAAAAAGAGCAGCAACAAGTTGGAACCGCATAGCATGAGCAACAAGGAAATTTTCGATAAAGTAAATGCTTCACTTGAAAGCATTCGTCCTTACCTGGAAGCAGATGGGGGCAATATTTCTTTGATAGAAGTGACCTCAGATTTCACTGCGAAAGTTGAATTACTCGGCGCATGTTCCAACTGTTCCATGAGTATTATGACAATGAAAGCCGGTGTTGAAGGCGCTATTCGTTCCGCCGTTCCGGAGATTAGAGCCGTAGAAGCGGTCAACGTTCAGCAGGTGGTTTAATACTACAAATTCGTATTTTTTATCGGGGGATCGTTTTTAGTTCCTGGCTCCTTGTTCGCGAGGTTTTTTCTGTATTCTGATCAAAGATTTTACAGGGCAAATTCCACATACATCGAACAACAAACAAAACCATAATTCAAGGAAAGTCTAGTTGATTGTCGCAGAATATTCCAGGGCCGATAACAACAAACAATCTCCCACAAAGCCATCGCTAAACGCCTGTTGCCATTGCTTCAGGTTCGAACAACAACAAACAACCGTCAGGAAATTTATTCAACGATGACTTTAATCGTCGATGAACTATTGTTCCCTTCAATTCGGAGAAAATAAATACCCGCACTGAAAGACCGCATATCAACACGCGAAGTATTTACCAGCGATTGAGAACTAATAATCTGACCAACTGAATTGAGTATAAAGCAATGTGTAGAGTTTTTATTCATGCCTTCAATTGACACCCAATCACTCACAGGGTTTGGATAAGCGGTCAAAGCGCTTTGATCGTTTTGAAAGTCGTTGATAGAAATAGGTGTTGCCTCGCAATTCAAGGAAATGTTGCATATATACGACGACAAGAAATTACTGATGATGGAAATTGTCTCGGTGTAAACCGGAGGGTTTCCCAGGTATGGAACGTGTCCTAAACCTGGATTAATTTTATAGCAATGCTCAATTCCAAATTCAGTCATCTTAGCGCTCACAGGATTGCTGCCATAAATAACTGCAACATCAAGAAGCCCGAATAAACTGAACATACCGGAGTCTATCGTCACCGTTGCATCGTTGTCACCATGAAATAAACAAGCAGGAGTAGTGTCTGTAGCGTCTATCCAGTTGTCGTCACCCAATGCGCCAGAAACGCTGAATATAGCATTCACTTCAGAAGAATAACCTGGATTTCCGCTTTGTCCTTCTATGCCACCCTCCAAACCTGTGATGGACAAATCGAGCCATGCCGGAATTTCATCTTCCTGCAGATAGGCCAGGTGCAAGGCCATAAATCCACCGGCAGAATCACCACCTACGAAAATCATGTCGCTGTTGATATTGTATGTGTTGCCACCTTCTGCGGCATTTTTTCTGAACCATCTAATAGCCGCGCGCAAGTCTTGCACAGCACGCACTACGGCCTGACCATAAGGGGTTTGTAGTGGAGGAGTCAATGGAACTCCTACACGATAATTAATGGAAGCAACCACATAACCCATACGTGCAAAATCTCTGCACATCGGCACAACATCAGCACCCGCTTTATCGCCACTAAGAAAATATCCGCCATGACATACAATCACTAAAGGTCTGTTGGTCATTCCATCCCCATTGGGAGTGTACACATCCATTGCAAGATTGGTGGCCGTTCCAGACTGACTGATGTTTGAACCATAAATGACATTACTTGTTACAGTAGCGTCCGGAAAGAGAAAATCGTGATATCGACCGCCCGGACATTGCGCCGTTGATTGAAAAGAAATGAGTAACACGAAAAGTGGAACAGGTAAAAGTTTTCTCATAAATAGATAATTAAGGACAAATAGATAAGAGGCGAATGTAGTAAAAACCACCTTGGATGATCGAACAATTTATTCGTTAATTGTTGGAGGGTTATGCATAGACTGAAACTTGATAAGATCTTGCTGATTGCTGTTTTGATTACATACTATCTTCGCCCGATTTTTTGAGTTGAATACATGATAGAAACTGATATTATTATCATAGGAGCCGGTCCTTGCGGATTGTTCACCGTCTTTGAAGCGGGGCTGTTGAAGCTGCATTGTCATCTCATAGATGCGCTGCCTCAATCGGGTGGGCAGCTCACGGAAATATATCCGAAAAAACCGATTTATGATATTCCGGGATTTCCCGAAGTGCTCGCCGGAGAGTTGATCGAACATCTGATGAAACAAGCTGAGCCTTTTAAACCTGGTTTCACGCTTGGTGAAAGATGCGAGCGCTTTGAACGTACCGACGACGGAAAATTTATTGTTACTACAACGCAAGGCACAGAGCACAAAGCGCCGGTGATTGCTATTGCCGGTGGTCTTGGATGCTTTGAACCACGCAAACCGCCTATCTCGAACATTACCGATTTTGAAGACAAGGGAATCGAATACATTGTTCGCGATCCTAATTTTTATAAAGGAAAAAAAATTGTCATCAGCGGTGGTGGCGACAGCGCATTGGATTGGTCCATTTTTTTGGCAAATGGAATCGCAAGTCATGTGACATTGATTCATAGAAGTAAAAGTTTCCGTGGACATCCCGATAGTGTCCAGAAAGTGCTGGATATGGCGGCGAGCGGAAAAATTGCGCTCATTACGGATGCCGAAGTAATAGGCGTTGAAGGTGACGCGATGCTGAAATCATTGAATGTAGAATCAGAGGCGAATGGCAGTCAGGTTATTGAAACAGATCATTGGTTGCCCTTGTTTGGCTTATCACCCAAGCTCGGACCGCTTTCCGAGTGGGGTTTGAATATCAGTAAAAATTCCATTGAGGTGAATACATTCGATTATAGCACGAATATTCACGGCATCTACGCTATAGGAGATATCAATACATATCCCGGAAAATTGAAATTAATTCTTTGTGGATTTCATGAAGCCACACTGATGGTGCAAAGTGCATTCAAACGAATTTATCCGGATAAGAATTATGTATTGAAATACACCACGGTAAATGGTATTTCCGGATTTTGATTGATCAAACAAATAGAATATTATACTTGAATATAAATTGAGCGAGAATATAAATATTACAGTTATAGATAGAGAAGGAATGGAACATGTACTTGTTGCTCCTACAGACATGAACATGAATATGATGGAACTATGCAAGAGCTATGAGTTGCCTGTGGAAGGGACTTGTGGCGGCATGGCCATGTGTGCTTCATGTCATCTTTATATATTATCCGAACACCATCTTCCCGGGAAAAGTGATGACGAAGAGGCGATGCTCGATCAGGCTTTTTTCGTTAAACGAAATTCAAGATTAGGTTGTCAGATTCAATTGACAGAAAGGCTTGATGGACTTCGTGTGCAACTCGCTGAAGTGAGCGGATAGTCGCGTTTGAAAATTCAGCGTAGAACGCAGCACCTTATAGAGTGTGGTGTAAAAGATTTCCTGATTCCAGGAGCATTTTCAAATGAGGGAAAGTTCGGGCAGCATTCGTCAATTGAATATGTCCCATGTGGTGACAATCTGTTCCGATAAAACTGATCATTCCTTTTTCTATAAGTTTCTCTGAAACGCGCTGGGTATCCGGGCCATATTGTCCGGTGAGGCTATTGATATTGAGTTGGAGTAGTACATCTTTATCCAGCATGCTTTGATATTTTTCAAAGTTGCGATGCCAATATTCGTAGCGCTCGGGATGCGCAAGTATGGGGTGATAGCCTGCAAGTCGCATATTGAAAATTGCCCTGCCCAAATTGGCACTTTCCGCAGCGAACGAAATTTCGAAAAGAACGTATTTCTTTGATCCGAATGATAACAGTTGATCAGCTTCTATTTGTTTCTCGAAATGTTCGTCGCAATAGTATTCAGCTGCAGCCTCAATCTCCACATCAATTCCACGCTTTGCTAGTTCATTTCGCAATAAATCGAGTTTGGAAGAAATAATTTCCGGGGTGTTTTTATACATATCCCAGAAAATGTGAGGCGTAGTGATGAACTTGCGATATCCAAGCTCCTGTAAGTGTAGAATGAGTTGTATAGATTCGTCGAGATTGGCAGCACCATCGTCAATACCGGGCAGTAAATGGCTATGCATGTCAACGCCAATCGGCGATAAATCAATGGGCGGAATTTTCTTAACCTTCCGCTCTTGCTTCCATTTACTGAATATTCCCATAGTTCATAAGTCTCTCAATGACAGGCCAAAGTTAGTTGGCATATTGCTTTTCATAATAATGCATATAGTCACCGGATGTCACTTGTTTTAGCCAGTCTTCATTTTTCAGATACCAGTCGATTGTTAGTGATAGCAAATGTTCGAATGGTTGTGTTGGCTCCCAGCCTAGCTCCTTTTTAAGTTTACTTGCGTCAATCGCGTAACGTGCATCGTGACCAGGACGATCTGTAACATAAGTGATTAGTTTTTCGCTTTCTCCTTCTGCGCGGCCAAGTTTTTCATCCATGAGTTTGCAAAGCAACTTCACAACATCAATATTTTTCCATTCGTTGTTGCCACCAATGCAGTACGTCTCGCCGTTTTTACCATTGTGAAATATCACATCTATCGCGCGTGCATGATCTTCCACCCACAGCCAGTCGCGAACATTCTCGCCCTTGCCATAAACCGGCAATGGCTTTTTGTTCTTGATGTTGTGAATGATAAGGGGAATCAATTTTTCAGGGAAATGATGGCTGCCGTAGTTGTTGCTGCAATTGGAAATCACAATGGGCAAACCGTATGTATGTGAATAAGCGCGAACGAGATGATCGCTGGCAGCTTTGCTCGCGCTATATGGACTTCTGGGATCGTATGCTGTTGTTTCTGAAAAAAAACCTTCTGTGCCCAGTGATCCAAAAACTTCATCAGTGCTGACATGGTAGAATCTTTTCTTCTCAAAATTTCCTTGCCAATTCTGCAACGATACACTCAGCAAATTGGAAGTTCCGACAATATTGGTTTGAACAAAGGCATCAGGACCACTAATGCTCCTGTCCACATGACTCTCTGCTGCGAGATGTATAACACCGTCAAATTTTTCTCTGTTGAATAGTTCCAGTAAGAATGGTTTATCGTTGATGTCACCTTTAACAAAAGTGTAATTATCGCTGTCTTGGATATCATTGAGATTTGCGAGATTACCGGCATACGTTAGCGCATCTAGATTGAAAATTTTGTAAGTTGGATACTTTTTCACCAATAGCCTTACTAAATGAGAACCGATAAAACCGGCACCACCGGTAACGAGTATTTTCATATTGCAAATGTATTCTCTCTATGCTTTGAAGGCGAATCGTTTCTTGATGGATGACCCAAATGATTTCTTCGAACAGCTTTGAAACAGCGATATGAGTTGGTTTTGGTTTATTAACGAATGATCGACGCATCACGAGGCGAAAGGGAAGTCCCACCTGTAAATTTCTCCATGATGGATTCTCAAACAAATTGGTATTGGAAATTCGTTCATATTGAATACGAACACCTATTTTTGCGGCGTTCATTTGCATTACCTATTATAATTAACCGATACGCCCATCATGATTCGGGTATTTTGTCAATTGATTGTATCAGGGAATGTTCATCGAACAGCCGTTCGTGATGATTTGTCGTCACGAAAATTTTGTATCATCTAATCAAATTCACAATGAGAGAAAATTTCTACAAACAAAAAACAACAAAACAAAAAACCTGGCGAACATTTCTGATGTTGGCGATTGCCTTGATGGCATTCAATTTTACGGCAACATCACAGGGAACGATTCAAATCGGAAGTGGAACTGAGACAACAACTCTTTTTCCATTGGATGCCTTTTGGGGATATAACTATACCCAACAAATCTATTTGCGCACTGAGTTTGTTTCAGCCGGCGGTGTAGCCGGAGAGATCACTGGTCTTCGTTTCTATTATGTCACAGGTGGTGCGGACTTCCAATTTTGGGTTGATGGATGGAACCTTTATATAGGCCATACAACTAAGACCAATTTTGCGTCAACTACAGATTGGGAGCCTTTGGCTAACTTATCTTTGGTTTACAGTGGAAGCGTTGCCCCGGTAGCGAACAGCTGGATGGAGATCACATTTACAACTCCGTTTATGTATGATGGCGTAAACAATCTGATTGTAGCCGTTGACGAGAATACACCTGATTATTCGGGGTTCCCTTCAGCATCTTGGAATTCATTTACGGCTGTTAACAATCGTAGTATCAGATACAGAAATGATGGTATCAACCCTGATCCGGCTGCACCACCAACGGCGTTGTCTATTTCAACGGTTGTGAATCAAATACAATTCATTGGTCAACAGGCCACTTGTATTCCTGCGCAAAACGTTGTTCTTACAACGCCATCGCTAACTGAAGTGAGTGCAACATGGAATGCGGATGCTGCAGTTTCATACAACTACGAGCTGAGAACCGAAGGTGAAGCAGGTTCAGGTGCACTTGGTCTGGTTGAAGAAGGAAACACGAGCAACACGGGTGTTGTTTTTGGCGGCCTTACAGAAAATACTGCCTACCAGTTTTACATCCAATCGGATTGCGGAACAGAACAAAGCGTTTGGGTTGGACCATTCAACGTTACTATCATACCGGGTAACACTTGCGACATTGCGATTGACCTCGCTACGCTGACAAGTCCATATTCCGGAACTACAGCAGGCGCTACCGCTAACTTCAGCGGACCTTGCAACGCGGGTAATACTTCACCCGATCTTTTCTTCTCGATTGTAGTTCCACCAAACTACACTTTGACGATTGGTCAATCATTCAATGATTACAACTCTGAAAACTATCTTGGATACGGTGGCGCTTGTCCAGGCGCAACACAGGTCGCATGTTTTGATGAGCCTGATTACACTATGACAACCTGGACGAATACCACCAATGCTGAACAGACATTGTATTGGGTACAGGACGGCAACTTGAACAACACCAACTTTGGCAATTTCACACTCGATTGGACACTTTCTCCGCCGCCACCATGTATTCCATTGACGGCGCCTGGTGCTACATTGACATCACTTTCATCAGCGGATCTGTTTTGGACTGCACCAAATCCGGCTCCAAGCAATGGTTATGAGTGGGTTCTTTCTACTACTAACACAACGCCCGTTGATCCGGGAACACCTGAGGCAGGAACTTCTGTCTCCGTTACCGATTTGACAATCAACACTACATATTACCTTTTTGTTCGCTCAATTTGCGACGATCCTGAAGTTAGTGTTTGGGTTGGACCTTTCGTATTCGCTACAATTGATGGCAATACTTGTGATTTCGCTATCAACTTGAACAATCTTACCAGTCCTTATATAGGAACAACAGTAGGAGCGACAGCAAGTTATACCAATGCCTGCGCAAATGGTAACACGTCGCCTGATCTGGTATTCACAATTGATGTGCCTGCCAACTACACTTTAGTAATTGGTCAGTCATTTAATGACTACGATTCTGAAAACGTATTGGCATATGGTGGTCCTTGCCCGGGAACTACTGTAATCTCTTGTTTTGATGACCCTGATTATACGAGCACTACCTGGGTAAATACCACGGGTGAAACTCAAACTTTGTATTGGATTCAGGATGGATGGAACAACGCAGCCAATGCTGGTAACTTTACTTTGGACTGGACTTTAACAGCTCCTCCTACATGTTTCCCTCCTTCTGGTTTGACAGTTTATCCTATCACATTGACATCTGCTGATATCGTTTGGATCGCTCCAAACCCTGAGCCGGCTGATGGATATGAGTATGTGGTTTCACTTACAAACACAATTCCTGTTGATCCGGGAACATCAACATTGGTGACTTCTGCTTCAGTTGCAGATCTCATGTTGAATACCAACTATTATGTTTTCGTTCGTGCCATTTGCGGTCCTGGCGATCCAAGTACATGGGCTGGTCCGGTAATCATTTCTACATTGGAAGGAAATACCTGTGCTGATGCAGTGAACCTTGCGAATCTTACAAGTCCATATTCAGGTACAACGTTGGGTGCAACCAATAACTTCACCAATGCTTGTTCTTTCGAGAACAATTCTCCGGATTTGTTTTTCTACATTGATGTGCCGGCTGATTACACTTTTGTGATTGGTCAAACAGTTAATGGATATGATTCTGAAATCTATCTTGGTTATGGTGATGCTTGCCCGGGTACTACAATTGTAGCTTGCTACGATGATCCGGATATCCAGAATACAACCTGGACAAATACCACAGGTATGACTCAGACATTGTACTGGGTGCAGGACGGATGGAATGCAGCCGGCGATGCTGGTACTTTCACACTTGAGTGGTCACTTACACCACCTCCTACATGTTTCCCTCCATCAGGCATAACTGTTTATCCTACGTCATTGAATTCTGCTGACATTGTTTGGTTGGCTCCTTCTCTTGATCCATTGGATGGATACGAATACGTAATCTCTACAACCGCTACCACGCCGGTAGATCCGGGAACTTCAACCCTTATTACCTCAACATCTGTTGCTGATCTGGCATTGAATTCAACCTATTATATCTATGTGCGTTCAATTTGCGGTGTTGATGATGCAAGTACTTGGGCTGGCCCGGTTACTTTCACGACTATTGAAGGTAACACTTGCGAATTTGCCATAGACCTTGGAACTTTGACAAGCCCATACATGGGAACTACTGCCGGAGCTACAAATAATTTTAGTGGTCCTTGCAGCGGCGGCAATACTTCTCCTGAATTGTTTTTCACTATCGATGTTCCAGCAGGTGCTACATTGGTAATTGGCCAAACGGAGAATGGATACGATTCTGAAACGTATTTAGGTTATGGTGGTGCTTGTCCGGGAACAACGCAAATCGCTTGTTATGATGATCCTGATATTCAAAACACTACATGGTTGAACAATACTGGCGAAACACAAACTCTATATTGGGTACAGGACGGATATTTCAACAATACCAACTTCGGTACATTCACGCTGGCCTGGTCTGTAACTATTCCTTGCGCAGCACCTGATAATTTGCTTGCTACAGTGACATCTTTGGATCCTGCTCAGGTAGCAATCAGCTGGACTGCAGCAGCTCCTGCACCGCAGATGGGATATGAGTACTCAATTTCTACAGACATGACAGTTCCGGTTGGAAACGGCACGCTTACCACAGATGAGTTCGTTATCTATGATATGGCTGAATACAACACAGTTTATTATGCTTATGTAAGATCAAGATGCGACGAGACAAGCACAAGCTCTTGGGTTGGTCCAATGGCATTCGAAGTTGTTGCGGTTTTTGGCTGTATCAACAGCGATGCGTGTAATTATGACGCAAATGCAAACGTTGATGATCAGTCATGTACATTCTCAACCATGTGGTTTCTTGACGCTGACAACGATGGATATGGTCATGCTGATGTAAGCTTGATGGCTTGTGAAATGCCTGAAGGTTATGCAGCAGACGGAACGGATTGCGATGATACTGACGATTCGAAATGGCAGTCTGCAGAATTATATATAGATGCAGATGGTGATGGATACAACACTGGATTAGAAACAGTTTGTTTTGGAACAGAAATGCCTGTTGGCTATTCTGTTGAGACTGCAGGTGATGATTGCGACGATTCGGATGATTCGAAATGGCAGTCAGGTGAATTCTATTCTGATATGGATGGTGATAGTTATGACAATGGTTTGGAAGTCGTTTGCTATGGCGAATCGATTCCTACAGGTTATTCACCGCAAACTTCTGGAGCAGACTGTGATGATACCAATGGATTGATATGGCAGTCGGGTTCATTGTTCGTTGACCAGGATGCTGATGGATACGATGCAGGTTCAGCAGTCGTTTGCTTTGGTGCTACAACTCCTACTGGTTATGCAGTTGAGACTTTAGGAACTGATTGTGACGACAACGATGTTACACAGTGGGATGCAATGCCTATCAACGTTACAGTTACTCTGACACTCGATACATTGTGTTCTAACTTCAACGAGACAGCAGTGCTTTCAGGTGGTTCGCCGCTTGGCGGAACTTGGAGCGGAATTGCTGTGAATGCCGGTGTATTCAATAGCGGTGTTTCCGGTGTTGGTGCATTCGAACTGACGTACACTGTAAACGGTGATGGCGCATGCTTGCAAACTGCAAGTGCTAACGGTATTGTTATCGCTGCTATTTGCGTGGGTGTTGAGGAATTGACAGCCGATGTTATTGAGCTCTATCCTAGTGTTACTTCCGGTAATGTCACCATCAGCGCTCAAAGCAAACTGATCGATGCTACTATCATGGACATGAACGGAAGACGTCTCAATACGAAGACGATCAATGGCACTACTGCTATTCTTCAGATGGAAGAATATGCAAGCGGTATCTACTTCATCCATGTGAGAGGTGTTAGCACTGAGAACACTTTCAAAGTGGTAAAAGTTGACTAATACGGAATGACTATCATGAGATAGTAATCGGATTTATTAAATATTAAAAATCCCCGGAATGCAAATTCCGGGGATTTTTTTTTTTTGTTAAGGTTGAATGAGTGTCTGATTATTTTGATGAATCTCGTCTTATGGCTTGGAACTATTTTATGACTTCTTTCATAAAAATTTCATTCATTCTTCTACTCGTACAGTTCAATTTCTTTATGAGACAAAGTGAGACATCTAACCAAAAGGCCGTTGCATAGAAGTAATGTCAATTTTACTGAACATCTTCTATTACGAAAAAATTATTTCTGCGACACGATGTATCTTAATGGAGCAATCCCACACCACGAACATTTGCGATGAGAGAAGATTACAAACTCCAGTAAAGAAGTTCTTTGATCTGTCCGCGATACAAGCCTTTGATATCTATCACAGCGCCTTTTCCATCGCGAAGAAGCGATTTGAAATAAGCCTCATCAAGATTCATGTATTCGTTATGAGAAACGCCGATGATAACTGCATCATAAGCTCCGGGTGTTGGCTCGGCAATGAGTCCGAACCCGTATTCGTGCTTCAATTCTTCACTGTCAGCATGTGGATCTACCACATCTACATGAACTGTAAATGATTCCAATTCGCGGATGACATCAATGATTTTTGAATTCCGAACGTCACTTACATTTTCCTTGAAAGTGGCACCCATCACCAACACACGCGACTCGAGGGCATTGCGGCCGATCTCAAGTATTTTCTTTACTGTTTGCTTGCCAACATAGAATCCCATGCTGTCGTTCACATATCGCGCACTGCTGATTACTTTGCTATGATAACCAATTTTCTTGGCTTTATAAACGAGGTAATATGGGTCAACACCAATGCAATGACCACCGACAAGTCCCGGCGTGAATGGAAGAAAATTCCACTTTGTTGCAGCGCTAGCCAATACATCAAAAGTATTGATACCCATTTTGTTCATGATGATGGAAAGCTCATTGATAAGCGCAATATTTACATCGCGCTGTGTATTCTCAATTACCTTGCTTGCCTCAGCCACTTTAATGCTCGCAGCTCTGTGAGTACCGGCATCAACTACAAGTTCGTATACTTTTCCAATTTCGTCCAGAGATTCTGAGTCGCAGCCAGAAACAACTTTAATGATAGATCTGATGGTATGTTTCTTATCCCCGGGATTGATGCGCTCAGGTGAATAGCCCACTTTGAAATCAGTAACCATTTTGAGACCTGTCATCTCTTCAAGAATAGGAACGCAATCATCTTCGGTGCATCCAGGGTAAACTGTAGATTCATATACCACATAGTCACCCTTTTTCAAGACCTGACCAACCGTTCTGGAAGCAGAAAGTACCGGACCAAGATCCGGAAGGTTGAGATGGTTAATAGGAGTAGGCACGGCAACTATGAAAAAGTTGACATCGCGAAGATCTTCAATATCCGCTGTGAAATGAATGTCGCAGCCATCAAACGCTGAAGTGTGAAGTTCCTGAGAAGGATCTTCATGTTTGCGCATCATATCGACACGTTTCTGATTGATGTCAAATCCAACAACTTTCACCTGGCGTGCGAATTCCAAAGCAATTGGCAATCCTACGTAACCAAGTCCGATCACCGCCAGCTTTGCTTCCTTCTTTAATAGTCTATCGTAAATCATAATTCTTTACCTGTTCCGATGATTGCCCGGATGTTATTTTTCGAGGGTTCAAACCTAAAACATATTTGTTGATTTTAGAGACGCGATTTATCGCGTCTCCATCTATCAATCGTGTCTCCATCAAATCGTCATTTTTGAAGACACTATTGGTACTGTGAGGAGACGCGATAAATCGCGTCTCTGGGCAGCGTCGATCACGCTTCCAAAACGGCAACCAGCCCATCATTCAATTCATACCTCTCACCGGTTTCCGGACATTTCGCATTGCCTTTTTCATCAAACACAAGTTTATGACCTGCCTTTGAAACCCATCCTATTTGTCGTGCCGGATTTCCTACCAATAATCCGTATGCCGGAACTTTTGTGGTAACTACGGCACCGGCACCAATGAATGCGTATTCACCTATTTCATACCCACAAATAATGGTTGCATTGGCACCAATTGTTGCACCTTTTCGGATAATCGTTTTTCTGAATTCATCCTTCCTTACAAAGGCACTGCGCGGATTGATCACATTGGTGAAAACACATGCCGGACCCAGAAAAACATCGTCTTCGCAGGTCACTCCGGTATAGATGGAAACATTGTTCTGCACTTTGACATTATTACCAAGAACCACATCGGGTGCAATCACCACATTCTGTCCGATGTTGCAATTCAGACCCACAACGCAACCGGTCATAAGATGACTAAAATGCCAGATACGGGTTCCGGTGCCGATGCGACAACCATCGTCTATTACTGCTGATTCATGTGCTTTGTAATTCGCCATTCTAATAGGAGTATTGAAACATCAATGTCGGTTTAACGATGATATTTCGCAAAATCTTTGTGCTCTACTTTGTTTAATTCATCCGTAGAAAGTGCTCTGAAGTAATCGTAAGTAATTTTCAAACCTTCACTGCGATGCACTTTTGGTTCCCATCCGAGTAATTCTCTGGCTATAGTAATATCCGGCTGGCGCTGCTTTGGATCATCTACCGGCAAGTCTTTGTAAATGACCTTTTGAGTCGTGCCGGTGAGTTTGATAATTTCTTCGGCAAAGTCGCTGATGGAAATTTCATCAGGATTGCCAATGTTTACCGGGCTAGCGTAATCACTTTGAAGCAGGCGATAAATTCCCTCTACTAAATCATCGACATAGCAGAATGATCTTGTCTGCGATCCATCACCAAAAATGGTAAGGTCTTCACCACGCAATGCCTGACCAATGAAGGCTGGCAACACACGCCCGTCATTCAGTCGCATGCGTGGACCGTAAGTATTGAATATGCGCACGATACGCGTTTCCAATCCATGATGTGTATGATAGGCCATTGTCATCGCTTCCTGAAAGCGCTTGGCTTCATCATATACACCGCGTGGTCCAACAGGATTCACGTTTCCCCAATAGGTTTCTTTTTGTGGATGAACTGTTGGATCTCCATAAACTTCACTCGTGCTTGCGATAAGTACACGCGCATTTTTCTCGCGCGCAAGTCCCAAACAATTGTGAATTCCAAGTGAACCTACTTTCAAAGTCTGGATGGGAATCTTGAGATAATCAATTGGACTTGCCGGTGATGCAAAATGCAATATGTAATCGAGCTTTCCCGGAACATGAATGAATCGGGAAACGTCCTGATGATAAAATTCAAAATGCTCAAGAGGAAACAAGTGCTCAATATTTCTTAGATCACCGGTGATGAGATTGTCCATGCCAATCACGTGGTAGCCTTCTCGGATAAACCTGTCGCATAGATGCGAGCCAAGAAATCCGGCAGCTCCGGTGATGAGAATACGCTTCATACTTCGTGAAAATTAGTTGGGACGAAAAAGTTTTGCGCGAATTTAATCAATCAACATGGCGAAACGTGTTGGTACTTTCGCCGATATGCAAAGGATATTTTATGCGTTTTGGATCGTTGTCGTGATTGTCGGGTGCGGCACGAATTCATTTGAAAACAGATCAGGACTCACCGTTATTGATTCTATGAAGCCTTTGTATGCCAAGGGTTTTGAGATACTGACCATGAGCGATAGTTCTTACCGAATTCTTCTCTTCAATCTACAAAAAGCCGGTGATACATTGCAGGTAATCAACTGGAAAAGGCCGGCCGTTAATCGACTCGCGTGTTTGTCGACTACGCATATTGCTTTCATCGATCAGCTGAATGGAGTAGAGAAATTGAAAGGCACCGGCTTTGCAGACTTGGTCAAAAACAAAAACACAGCGGCGAAAATTGCCAAAGGAGAGATCATCAATTTATCCGTAGCACATGACATAGACGACGAAAAAGTGTTATCGATAGATCCCGAATTGTTCTTTGTTTATCCATTCGGGGGAACAGATTATCGGAAATTTCTTTCAAAAGGTATAGGATGCGTTCAGGTTTCAGAATACCTGGAAACAAGTCCGTTGGGAAGGGCAGAGTGGATCAAACTTTTCGGGGCACTATTGGGTGAAGAGCAAATGGCGGATAGCATTTTCGATACAGTAAAAATGAGATATGAGTCGGCCATGCAGCTTGTAAAAAAATCGAATGTGCCCAAGCCAACGGTCTTCACCGGCTCTTATGACAATGGAAATTGGTTCGCGCCTTCCGGAAATAGTTTCGCTGCAACTCTGCTAAAAGATGCCGGAGCCCAATACGTTTTTGCTGATTCGATTACTGATGGCAATCTGATAGTTCCTTTCGAGCAATTGCTTTTTTCAGTTTACAACACAGATTTCTGGGGAAAAATCATGATGGCGGAAAGCGAGGTTACCAGTCAAAATTTTGTCGGTAAGGATGAGCGACTAACACATTTAAAATCATATTCCGACGGAAACCTTTTTTATTGCAACACTCAACAATGCGATTATCACGGTGACGCAGTGATGGAACCTGACGTCATGCTCAAAGACTTGATTAAAATTTTCCATCATGGATTACTACCTGAACATCAATCAGTTTACTTCATTGGTTTGAAGTAATATTTTGATTGAAATTCTATTCCATTCCGATAAGAAAAATCGACTAGGTTGTCTTCTTCAAACGAATGACAATACCCAAATTGATTTCCGGGCCACCGACTTTTAGCGTCCCCGAGAAGTTGGTAAGGTCTTGAGAAGTACCATCCCTTTTGAATGATTTAAGATCAAAATTGTGTTGGTCGTAGTTGAAATTCAGGTTGAGTCCAACCGGGCTTTTGCCGAAAAAGTACAATACGCCAAGGCTTAACTTAAAACCCGAGCCTTGCCATTCAGATGTTTCTGTATATGCGCTCAACAGAGAAGCTTTGCGCTCAGAGATTTCCAGTTTTCCGCTATTGAAGCCTGCACCAAGAAATACACGCGCATCATCCGTATTATAGACATTGAATTCACCACCAATACCAATAATGGTGAACTTATTTGTTTTCCCAGCTTCCTGGTCGTCCGGTGCATAAAGGTATTTGCCAAATTTCAAATCGATACCGGCATTGAACATTTCTGTCACATCATAACGAATCTCAATGGGAACGTGCGCCGTAGCTGCGCCATCTGTTGTGTCGAAAGCGATTTTGGTGCCTCCCAGATCATAGCTGAAATTGATGTCGGACTTGTAGGCAGCTAATCCATATCCGGCGCGCAATTGTATTTCCTTCGGTCTTTGCGCAAAGGCACTTAGCGAGGAAAGAATGATCAATAAGGGTAGAATTGTTTTTCCCATTGTTTAAGTTGTTATGGGATAAAAGTAGAGAATGCTTTTCAATGTCATGGTATTGGGAGAGTACAGTCCATATTGCCAATTACAAATGCGCTCTTCTTATTAGTAAATCATTCAGCACGTCTACTTCATGTTCCAATCTGCTTTTCTCGGTCGCAATACCCAATACCAACCAAAAAAAAGAGGCCATCCATTCGGGACAGCCTCCAATGCATTTTTGATGAAAATGCTAGTTCAATACTAGACTGAATTTATTCAGCTTGCTGCTCTTACGGATGCTCAATGCTTTGCTATAAGCAAGGAGGTTTTTCACAGAGCGCTCGCATGGTTCAGTCGAGGATAAACCCAATTCGGGTAGAATTTCCTTCACCATCACTTCTTCATTTTGTGTAAATACCAGTAAATCGTTGAGTGTAAAATCTGTCATCGGCAGTTGTTTGTTGTTACTTTCCGATAACATAGGAGTGATTGAATTATTGTGATGGGGCATAAAAAAAGGAATGCGATTCGAAATGACAAGCGGTCATTTGATGCATTTGGTTATTGGTTATTCGGTTATTAAGTGATTGTGTGAATGGCGCTATGTGGCGATTACTGCATTCCATTCTCACAAAACACAATACCCATTTACTTATTTGCCGTTGTCCAAATTGATTGTAGTCTTGGTTATTATTAATACGAGCGGAATGAGGTAATTTTTAGCATATCATCGCCGGCGCAATAACCCAATAACCCAATAACCAAAAAAGGGCTGCCCAATCAGAACAGCCCCTTTTCAATTTTCAATGAATTTCACGACATCGTCATCTCGATTTTATTCTTCTCAATCAATTTTCTAAGGTTGATAAGAGCATATCGCATGCGGCCCAACGCAGTGTTGATGCTGATATCGAGTTGCTCGGATATTTCCTTGAAACTCATATCATAATACAACCTCATCATCACAATTTCCTTCTGCTCCTGAGGCAATTGGCTAAGCAATTTCTTCACGTCTCCTAACACTTCTGAATTCACCACCGATTCCTCAGAATTCTTGTCGTTGTTACTGATAAAGTCAAATGGATTGTATTCATCACGCTCACGCGTCATAGGCATTTTCTTTTTTCCTCGGAAATAGTCGATACAGAGATTGTGGGCAATACGCATAACCCATGCGCTGAATTTTCCCTCCTCGTTGTAATTTCCTTCCTTCAGGGCATGGATGGCCCTTACAAAAGTGTCCTGGAAAATATCCTCAGCGACTGCACGATCTTTTACGTACATCATGATTTTTCCAAAAACGCGACTCTTGTAACGCTTTAGCAATTCTTCGAATCCCTCTTCTTTTCCGTTGTGGTAAATTTCAACCAATTGACGGTCAGTCATGACTTGTACACGCATAATTCCTCCTCTTTTTTAGGTTCTGACAATGATTACTTAGAACAAAGAGTAGAATTTTTTCTTATAGATCGCGTGTATGTTGGTTGTTGTGGTGAACCGTTAAAACGGCGCACTTTTGAATTATTGTGTCGGAGCAAAAATTTTCTTTTCCGATTATCAAATATAGACAAGTTTCCTTTTGAACAACTTTTTTTTTCGCATTTCGAGATTTTCTCAATTGTTCGCCTTTCAGCAGAAAAGGCAGAATATTGAACTGGTTTGTGTGAAACGGCAATGATGGAATGAATTTGTAAATGACGAAATAATTTTGAACATGCGCACTACTATAGTTTTTAATGGCCAACTTTGGCGTCTTCTATGGCTTCTAAAACGAAAGAGAAAAAAAATATCACCATTCAAAAGCAAGACGTGGCATTGAATACTGCTGATCCGAAGAAATTCATCATCATCAAAGGCGCACGTGTTCATAATCTAAAGAATATATCTGTCCTGATTCCGCGTGGTAAACTCACTGTGATAACAGGTTTGAGTGGTTCAGGAAAATCATCCCTGGCTTTCGATACTTTATTCGCCGAAGGTCAACGAAGATATGTTGAGAGTCTCAGCAGCTATGCACGTCAGTTTCTTGGACGACTGGACAAACCGGATGTGGATGCCATTATTGGAATCAGTCCGGCTGTGGCCATTGAACAAAAGGTGACAAGTCGAACATCGAGATCGACTGTTGGTACTTCAACAGAAATCTACGATTATATGAAGTTGCTTTTCGCGCGTGTTGGACGAACATACTCTCCCATCAGTGGCAAGGAAGTGAAGCGTGATAAGGTGGAAGATGTTGTGAAATTCATCACCGGGCATGCTGAGGATTCAAGATTCCTCATTCTTTCACCTATTGAGAAGAACAAAGACATAAAGAAAAAAATGGCTGTGCTCATTCAACAGGGATTTTCTCGCATCATGCTGAATGGCGAAATGGTGAATATCGAAGAATCGATGAGCAAGTTGAAAGCGAGTGATTCAGTTTCAATAATAGTAGACCGAGTGACGGCAGATGCTGATGAAGAAAATATTTCGCGCATTGGTGATAGTGTGGAAAGCGCATTCTTCGAAGGATTGGGTACTTGTGTCATTCATGAAGTAGAGAAAAAGAAGGATCACATTTTCTCGTCGCGCTTTGAAGCCGATGGAATGACGTTCGAAGAACCCAGCGTCAATTTGTTTTCATTCAACAATCCGGTGGGTGCGTGCAAAACCTGTGAAGGATTTGGAAGCGTTATTGGTATCGATGAAAATCTGGTAATGCCGAACAAGAAGCTGAGCATTTATCAGGACGGTGTTGCCTGCTGGCGAGGAGAAACGATGAGTGAATGGAAAAATCAATTGGTCTACAACGCGAAGAAATTTGATTTTCCTGTTCATAAGCCAATTGGCGAATTGACATCTGCACAGCGCGATTTATTATGGAGTGGAAATGAGCACTTCAGTGGATTGGATAAATTTTTCAAGTTTCTGGAAAGTGAATCTTACAAAATTCAATACCGCGTTATGTTGAGTCGCTATCGCGGAAAAACGAAGTGTCCGGAGTGCAAAGGCACGCGGTTGCGCGGTGACGCCAATTTTGTTCGCATCGATGGGAAGAGCATTTCTGAACTTGTCAATATTTCAATAGGTGATTGTCTTCACTTTTTTAGGAATATTCAATTGAATACATTAGATGAAAAAGTTGCGAAGCGATTGCTTACTGAAATTCGCAACAGACTAAAATATTTGTGTGATGTCGGTTTGGAATACCTTACGTTGAACCGACTTTCTAATACACTCAGCGGTGGAGAATCACAACGTATCAATCTTGCAACAAGTCTTGGCAGTGCGCTCGTTGGCTCCATGTATATTCTTGATGAACCTAGTATTGGATTGCATACGCGAGATACATTGCTACTCATTCAGGTGCTCAAAGAACTGCGCGATCAAGGCAATACAGTGATTGTTGTTGAGCACGATGAAGAAATCATGCGCTCATCTGACATGCTCATTGACATGGGTCCTGAAGCTGGTACGCAAGGTGGCGAAGTAGTTTTCAGTGGACCGATCGAAGCGTTATTGGAATCAGGAACAAGCCTAACAGCGGAATATTTGAGAGGAGAAAAATCAATTGCTTTCAAGAGCAAGCGCAAGCCGGGGAAAGACAAATTGATTATTCGTGGGGCGCGTGAACATTCACTGAAAGATATCGATGTAGCGTTTCCATTGCGTTGCTTCACGGTGGTGAGCGGTGTCAGTGGTAGCGGAAAATCTACGCTGATTAAAAATATTTTGTATCCGGCTTTACAAAAAGAACTTGGCGGATTTCCAACTGAGATAATTGGCGAATATGATTCATTGGAAGGCGACTTCCACACATTGAACGCCGTTGAATTTGTAGATCAGAATCCAATAGGAAAATCTTCGCGTTCTAATCCGGTTACTTATATAAAAGCGTACGATGAGATTCGCAATTTGTATTCGTCACAAACATTGGCAAAACAACGCGGATACAAACCATCTCATTTCAGTTTCAATGTGGAAGGCGGCAGATGCGACACTTGTGAAGGAGAAGGATTGCAAACGATATCTATGCAATTCATGGCCGACATAAAATTGGTTTGCGAATCTTGTAAGGGAAGGCGTTTCAAGGAAGAAGTCGTAGAAGTCAATTACAAAGGAAAAAGTATCAGCGACGTGTTGGACATGACGGTTGATGAAGCCGTGGATTTTTTCTCACAGGAAAAAGAAAAGACAACAAACAGACATATCATCGAAAAATTAATACCGCTTCAACAAGTTGGATTAGGCTATATCGGACTAGGGCAAAGTTCTTCGTCGCTAAGTGGAGGAGAGGCACAACGAATAAAACTAGCATCATTCCTTACAAAAGGATCAAACAATAACCATACGCTTTTCATTTTTGATGAGCCAACAACAGGACTTCATTTTCATGACGTGAAGAAGTTGATGGATTCATTCAATGCGTTACTTGATAAAGGTCACAGCATCATCGCTATTGAGCACAACATGGATGTGATACGCTGCGCCGATTGGTTGATTGATATGGGGCCGGAAGGCGGAGATGGTGGTGGTCAGGTTGTATTCGCCGGAAAGCCTGAAGACGTTGTTTCAGTGGAAAATTCGTATACAGGAAAGTATCTTTTTGCTTTGAAAGTGGAAGCTTGAGGAGTCAATCTAACTATAACATTCACTAAATCGAATTCCTGGATTATTCCAATTCATAGCCATCGGTTAATGTGAGTAAGAATGCCACAATCGCCCTTTCTTCTTCATCATTCAGGTTTTGGCTTCCCGTCAATTGTGCCGCAATATTTTCCCTTATTTCCGGAGTAGGATACTGACCATGATTTCTCGTGTTCATGAAGTGAACAGCATCTTTCAATGTTATACAAAATCCGTTATGGAAATACGGACTTGTGTACTGAACATTACGCAACGTTGGCACACGGAACTTTCCATTTTGATTCACATCATTTACAACAGCGCCAAGACCAAGGTCTATCGCATCTTTTCCTTTTGGATTTAGATCAGCTCGTGTTGTATAGAATGGATTGTTTTCATTTCTTGGAACTCCGACATTGTGATGGCTGAAATCAGTGAATAACACTTTGCCGCTTATTGGTTCAGGATCCATACTATGGCATTTCACACAATTGGCTTTGCCTTTAAAAAGTTCCATTCCTAATGATTCTTTCTCCGTGAATTTTACTTTTCCTTCAAGCATCAAATCATACTTCGAACTGAATTCATTGAGAACATTGCTGCTTTCAAAAAGCGCCAACGCTTCGCACATATTACGGTATGCTTGTTCCTCTTTTTTCGCCTTGCCATAAATGTTTCGATACATTTTGTAGTAAGGCGCCTTCTTCAATTCACTCACCAGCATGGTTGTATCGAGATTATTCATCTCAGCAGGATTGAAAAACGGTCCGGATAATTGATGCTCCAGAGAATGAGATCTTCCATCCCAAAACAACCCGCCCTTCCACAATCCATCTTTTTCCGAATAGGCAAGAGGAGGAATAAATGATACATAGGTAAGCGAAGGGGAGTTGCGAGGAACGAAAGTCCCGTCAATCATTCCTTCAGATACAATGGCATGTTCAGGATCGCTGAATGCTGTTTTAGGCGCGTGACAAACAGTGCAACTTTGACCATCGGGATTGCTCAGCGCTTTATCAAAGAATAGTTGTCGACCAAGTTCTGTCTTTGCCTCTTTCAATGTTTGCGGATCTTTTTTCTTGCGCGATGTCATGGCAGAAAGGAGAATCAGGCTGGCAATAAGTGCGATGATGTGAACTCTCGACATGCTGCAAAGCAACGCAATGAATCAGCCGAATGCAAACAGAGTGATAGAAATCAGTTGAATGTTTCCATCACTGCAATAAAACGAATCAATTTGACACTTCAGATTGCATTATTTTTTCCTAGTGTTCGGGACGTCCGCCTGGGGAATAACCTTAAGCTGAATGCGTTCACTTTCAATATTGAAGTATTGCTGTGCTTCAGACGTTTGATCACATTTGTCGGTGTATGTAACTGTTCTCACAAGTGTTCCATTCTGGCCACCACTAAAGATTTCTTCTTTGACATTTGAGGTGAGAGAATCACAATTTGAATGCGCCACCGGAATTGGATACTCCTTGATTTCGCTCATAGGCATTTTCAACTTGCGTGGATATTCCTCTATTTGAATTTGACCAAAAGACGAAGTGAAGAATGCAACAACGCAGACGAAGCTGAGGAATATATTTTTATTCAATGATATGATTGTTGTGTTTTTCATGGTGCTTTTTGTTCGGTTAGTTTCTTGATGATTTCCTGTTTGACTTCATGACTCAACTCCAGGGTCGGCTGGCCTTTAGCATTGGAAATGAGTTGTTGTGTAAACATATCCAAGGCCTTTGATTGCTTCAAATACTTCTTGCAAGCGTCACACATTCGAAGATGAATCCTCAACTGAAACCTTTCCATCATCGAAAGAGAGACAATATTGGATTTTTCAACAAGCTCTGTTGCTTTAAGACATGAGAGCATTAATTTATTCATCATGCTGTAAAATTTACCATTTGGATTCAATGCATTTCTTCAACGACAACTTTGCCCTATGAATGATTTGCCAATAATTGGACGGAGTAATATCCAATTCCTGACAAATGGAATCCGACGACATATCCATTTGATACCTGGAAGTCACGGCAAATCGCCAGTTGTCAGGTAGATCTTCAATACAGCCACTGAAAATTTTCAGGAATTCGGAATTGTCAAGTAGGTTTTCATCATCCCAGGCTGCTACTTGTTCAACCGGAATCCAATGACCATTTTGTGCGAATTGCGACCCACCAAAAGAGGCACCATTGATTTCCTTCTGGTCTTCTATTCTCTTATTTCGTTTTGAACGAGTTCTATAAAACTCTATAATTTTATTATTGAGAATAGAGAACAGCCAGACTCCGGGTTTACTTCTTCCCTCAAAATTGTCGAATGCCTTGTATGCAGAAAGGAATGTATCCTGAACGAGATCTTGTGCGATTTCGTGAGATGAAGTCTTGTAAAACGCCCATGAATAAAGCTCATCGCTGTGATTTGTAACCCAATCTGAGAAGATGGTCTTTTTCGACTCAAGAGTTTCGGACTGCATGGACGCAAATCTAATGATGAAGCGATATTTTACAAGGTCAATGCATGGTATGCAGAATTGAGAATTGACTTTATCCCACATTACTCATTAGAACTATTCTATTTTAAGGTGTACGTAATTCTCCAATTTTCGCGAGAGAAAATTCTCTTTCATTGTACAAAAATGAATTAGAATTTTCTATCGCTTGATTTGGGTTTGTCATAAGGGCACTTCATTTTTCAAAGGTGAAATATCAGAACCGGTTCAAACTATATGATAAAATACTGGATGAGTAGGGGCATTTCAACGTACAATCACGCGGCAGTTTTCTGTGATGGAACTATTGCTCAATTTAACAAAATACATACCCGATGATAACTCTGTTCGATCACAAATTCTCCATGCCTCGCCTTTCTTCAGAAATTTACTTTGCTGAATTAGCAATTCTCCTGAAGAACTCAATACCTGTAAAAGTGTAAAATCATCTTCACCTGAATAGACAATATTTAATTCACCATCTGTAGGACTAGGGTATACTGCAAAATTGGGTTTCGAAACCGCGTAGTGGAAGGATCGATTTTGATGGTTGCATGGTGTGAATGTCACGGAATTCGGGCCGGTAATGGTTGCACCAAAATAGTACTCGTTGGATGAATATTCAGTTGGCGTGGAAAACTGTGTTGAATCAACGAGCAGAGAAGTTGAATCAATCGTCAAACCAAGCATGTACTGTTCCTCAATCTGCAATTCTTGTATCGTTTGAGTAAGCCACAAATTCAACACGCTCTGTTCAAGAGAGTCAAGATTACAATCATCGAGACGATCGAATAGCTCGTAAGCCATTTCTGGATTTCCAATGGTTCGAAATACCTGACCCTTATCCAACTCAAAATAGAATTGCTGTTTAAAAGTGGTATCCGATACATTATCGTCCGTCATAACATTTAATACATCCACATACTTCTGTACATCCGGATGAAATGCTGCTTCATTTTGCGCCGCCGTTATTTCACTCTGAACGAATCTATTCTCCAAGGTGGATTTCATAAACCTCAATCCCCATAGCATTTTCCAACGAATTTCACCGTTGGTTCTATCCAATTCGCTGGTGAGCACCTGATGAAATAAATCAATGGAAATGCTGTCGTTTCCAACGCTATCTACCAATTCGGAATAATTAGCGGCAACGAGCAATGCATCTTCAAATAACACGTGATCAAAATTCGTGGTTGTAATGGATGGGTTGTTTATGTCCAAGTCTTTTAGCCAGCCATTTGGTGAATGAACATCAGTGTTCACACCTTCTTTCAGCAAATCAGTCTGACCTATTTGTATTGTCGATGTGAGACTCTTTTTTATTTCAACCAATGGCTTAAAATTGCTGCATGCAACAGTGCTGACCGGAGATGAGTCAATGATGAGCATTTGACAAGTGTTATGCATTGCAGAAGAGCAACCTGTTGAAGGAATTGCATGAAGATCATTGATCGGATAGCCTGGAGGACTTTGACCTAAAGGCCACTTGTTATAATTGGCGGGAAGTTCCGGCTCTTGACAACCAAGCTCGTTAAAGATACAGCTATACATCATAATGTTGCCTTCCAATATGGCAGTTACAACTTGCGAGAAATCGTTGTTGCCCTTATTGATATTGACGTTGTAAGCATTGTCACAATAAATCATTACATCGCAGTCAATAAATTTGTTGAACCCGGCAAATCCTGAAGCCGACATATTCACGGTAACGCCCTTCGAAGCCAATAGCCCATAGGAACATTCTTCGA
Organism: Flavobacteriales bacterium; assembly: GCA_043748015.1. Lineage (GTDB taxonomy): Bacteria > Bacteroidota > Bacteroidia > Flavobacteriales_D > Sanyastnellaceae > JAIBBG01. The sequence goes on along the minus strand of JAYTOA010000086.1, from coordinate 4,085 downwards.
ATAGACAGCAACGCAATGTGAGTAGCCCTCCTAATTTGTAAATGCCACCGCCGCTAGATTCAGCGTTGAAGGATGATGAGACTATAGCAATTTCGACATCGCTTTCATCCTCCACAATGAAATGACTGTACTCATTACCATAAATCTGCGGTCGACCATCATTGACAAAATTGGAAGAGAATATCCGACTTACACTTTGCAGCATCTGACTTTTCATATAGCTATGATCAAACTCATCTTGTGCAAGTATGTAATTTCCTCCTTCTACATTGAGACTTGAGTAGTTCACAAAACTATTACGCATGTTCAACTTGCACCAGTGGCTATTTATATCAATCGATTGGGTTTTACAACCATCATAGAAAGCACCGGTAAACCATGTATGCACTTTGCCTATGTTCTGATGGGAGAGAAAATTTACATTCAATGCAACAAAAGCCATGTCAGTCCAGATTGCACCGTCGTTCGTCAAATCCACTTTACAATTTTGCAGTATAATCTGACCGGCACCGAAAACAGCATTTTGCATGTGAGCACCGTCGTTAATTCTCAACATTAAATTCTCATAGCCGCTACCATTCAACATAAACGTGGAATTATGCTCATTGATCAACATGTTTTCAGTGCCGGGCAACACTTCAATGTAACCGCTCATTTCATTGTCATAAGTGAAAGTAAAAGTCTTTTCGGATGGAATTCTAAGTTGACCTTTATCGAATACCAACTTAGAATCTGCATGAACAATGCGGCATTGACTGGCGTACCAATGCATGACAGAGGCGTCACCAATAGTCAATACACCATCAACAATATTTAAATGCGTATGACCACCGAATGTGATACTTCCATGATCTATTCTAAAATCAAGGCTTACATTGAAAGATGAATTTCCCTGAAAATCGAAAGTGGTTCCATCAGCAACAGCCTCATAAAGTGAAGAATTGCTTCTTGTAAAACTCACTGTTGAATTGTCTGCTGTAAAACTACAGTTCGTAAAACTGCTCGTTGAGTGTCCGTTGACCCTATTCGAGACCATCAGACTATTTACAACATTGATGATTGCATTATCAGCTTGAAAATAAATGCCATTGTCCGTTGTTGCGTTTGGACCACACGAAGCGTTGATTAAAGTGAATTTACTGCCGGCACGCATGATTAGATTCAGTCCTCCAAAACAGGCAATGGATGCATTGGCGTCAACCAATAGCTCTGCATTTTCTTCCAGAATAATTGTTGAGGGAAGAAACTCACCTTCAAAATTTGGCAATCCTGCTTTCAGTTTTGCATTGGATGATAGATGAATTTTATTGCCGGCCTTTACTGTTATAGTATTTCCGGCATACAATTCCAACGAAGCATTGTTATCAATTTTCAAAACCGTTTGGACATTTGCATTTTCTCGGCAAACAATAAGGTCGTTCTTGACAAACAGTAATCCAGTTGCGGATGACACATTCAAACCATGAGCGAGATAGGATTCAATGGGAATTCCTTTGGCTTTGTAATCCGGAAATTTCCGGTTCACGTTCAATTGATTCCAAATTTCGTCGTAAGGTGTGATTTCCTGAACACAAGCGCAAGACATTTCACGCTTGTACGGTGGCAGTTCATTGGCCCACAACAGATGGTATAAATTGTAGTATAGCATATAGTCGAGACCGGAAAATTCTCCACGGAATGATTTGTCGTTCGGTCCGAATAGACTGTTATTTGCATGGAAAAGTCTATTTTGTGAAGCCCAATTATTGGGTGCGCAGTAAAGACTAGGGTCACTCAAATCCTCAAAAGAACCTTCAAAATTTGTCGAAGCCCAAGGGCCTTCGCAAGGTGCAGTGTTCAAAAATTGTTGTTCTATGTAACTCCTATTTACAAGCGACAAGGCACCACTCGAAGGTTGCAATAAAGCGCGAATCATCGTATAATAATTCAAGCCACTAGCATTCGAAATGTCACGAATGTATGTGGCACCAAGCCACTGGGATACAGTCGCCAACTCCTGAATAATGTGCACGTTATCTTCACTAACAAAATTGTTACCAGAGGTATTGATGCAAAAGTCAGGCTCCTCATTCTGATTATATATCCAGGCGGTGAATACGTAATTCGCAAGGAGCGGATCGTTGACAATCAATCCGACTGAAGCAATTGTTGCAACAAGCCGAACAATATCGGAGACAGGGGTAAGAAGCAAATTGTCGCATAACATGCCTTGGATGTTAATGTCCAATTCGCTCAATGCTCCAGTAATCTCACTGCTCAGATTAAAGCAAAGTTGAGGAACATTTGTCGTATACGGAATGCTTTGTACTTCAAATTCATCGATCAGAATCATCATTTTAGAAAGAGGAATTGTGGCGACGTTAATTGGATCATTTCCTTTTTCATTCAACCTATTGATAAGAGCATTATAACAAGGAATATGCACTGAAATAGGAACGTTGTAATTTTCGACATTGATATTGAACATGCCTACCATAGCTGGTGGAATGAGGTAACCAAAAGCAAGGTTCGTTGTCCAGGCAAGATCAACCAGTTTCTGCTTGAGGCTTGGTGAATCCATCATTATTGCGATCTTGATGTTATTTAAACCAGTGCTCGCCCAGGAATTGAAAAGGGGGTAATCGAAATGACGACCAATTGAGTAAATAAAAGGTGCTTCAGCGGAAATATCGGAGCTTGTCAAATTCATTCTACCATTGACATCTCGTATTGTAAAACTATAAGCCGGATCATTACCCGGAGTCTCTTCCTGCCGCACGATGTAATTTAGAATGCGGTGCACAATCGACTTGGCTTCAGCGCGCAAATTCATCGGTGTGTCAGCCAGGGTTGGCTGCACGATGGTTTCATCCACCAAGTCATAAACCAATGTGAGGCCGGTGAATAGTGTTGTAATTTGATCGAGGGACATGATGTTGCCATTGCTGAAATTCAATTGTTCTCCCGCGGTTACCAAAGCCCCGTTCTCATCATGCGACCAGACACGTAGCGGATTTGCCTCAGAATCTGTTCGAATAAAGTCACATGAGCGATCAAAAATTTCGCTGTAGTCACTAATAAATTTTTCATGAAAATTCTCGGGAACGTCATCACGCAGCAGTAGGCCGTTTAAGTCATCAGGAGAAAGGGTGTTTTGATGCTCACTTAAATAGTATTCAGATACAAAGTCTAAGCGATTGATAGCCAACAAAGAAAAATACAATTCATTTTTTGCTGCTAAAAGTTGGTTATTTAGTGACAAAAGCGCCTGCGCACTATTCGTATTGCCTATCTGATCCTTCAGTAATTTTATCTCTGTGGCAACAACGGAAACATAATGCCCGAGGTAAATTGTAGCATCCGCATAGTAAATACGACTTGGCTTATTACCGGACGCAGTGGCCGGAGCACCATCAAAGGCAAATCCAATAGAACGTGCGGATATTGGAATGCTCTCACCAGGCTCAGCCCCAATTTTTGTGAAATTCTTTCGCATCCTATCACGGTACGCCCAGTATTTATCCTGGTTCTGAGAAAAAGTTTGGGCATTGAGGTATGCGCTCGCGCTCAACAATAGAGCGAAAATGAATTGTTTCATGATTAAAGGTTTAGTTGGTTATTGTAAAATATTATATTCGATTAAATTCCATTTTTGGTTGCTGTGTGGAAACTCCATGCTCACGATTCCGATTTCATCTTTGAAATAATATACAGAAGGCCAACCGGAAATACTTTGATCCGTTGTGACTTCCCATCGAGCAACATTCGACAAAGTGTCATTAATTGTATATGCGAGTAAATTAATATCTGTAACTGTTGAAGTTCCACCTGTAATTTGACCATTCGGAAAACCAATTAGGTTGTTAAAATTCCAACGAATTACGGGATATAAAAAAAGCCAAGACTCACCCACATAATCACCTGGCTTCGTTTTTACTCTTTTCACTTTATGACAGGTACATTCATGTTTAGAAAGACAATAAATAGAATAGGAAGTATTGAAACTATAATAGTAATTATATCCATCAAAGCTGCTTGCACCGTGCCACTCAAACCCTTCAAATCCACCCGTATTGATGCCGTCCCAATTGTGATAGACTGTGACA
>JAYTOA010000085.1:0-6055 GCA_043748015.1 Flavobacteriales bacterium | reverse complement strand
ATTGATCCTGATGCTGTCTGGTACAACGATCCACATTACATGCAATACGACGGCTATACTGATGTGCTAACGGCTATGGCAGTTGTGCAATGTGGATTGACCTATCACATCAAATTGGCAGTGTGCGACGCAAACGACAGTGGTTATGACTCCGCCGTTTTTCTTCAGCGCGATTCTTTTTCAAGCAATCTTGTCGTTCAGGCTTCTCTTGAGCTTGATGTTGCAGGTCCGGATGGAAACACGCTTTTCGAAAATTGCGGAGACGGACATCTGGTATTCGCTCGACCAATCAGTGGAAATCCTCAAACTGAACTTGTAGCTTATTTATCGTACAGCGGTACAGCAACCAACGGTGTGGATTACACTCTATTGCCCGATTCCGTAGTCTTTTTACCCGGACAAATGACCATAACTTTATTCGTTGATGGTTTTATAGATGGTTTGGTTGAAGGTATAGAAACTGTGCACATACAAATTGAGAACATCGCCGATTGTGGTGAAGGTTTATTGGCTTCTTCATTTGATTTTGTTATTGCCGACACTGCTGAACCTCTTGTCGTTACCGGTTATTCTGAAGAAATATGCAGCGGTGTGACAACAACGCTGATTCCCAATATCGAAGGCGGATATGCCGTATATGATTATAACTGGAGCACAAATGAAACAACTCCGACCATTGATGTAACGCCCCCAATGACCACCACATACTTCCTTACAGTGAGCGACACCTGTGGAATGGCCAGCGATAACGCCGAATTTCCTATTACAGTCATTCAAACACCTATTCTTCTTGTTGACGTTGTCGATCAGGACAGTATTCTTCCAATGAATTGCGATGCATGGGGCGGTTCCTTGTATGCCATCGTTCAAGGTGGCGTAACTCCTTATACCTACATCTGGACAGATGATCAAGGCAATGGACTTTGGGGTTCAGAAAATTCAGTGAGCATTAATACATGGAACGCAGGAATGGTGTATGTCGCTGTGCATGACCAATGTGGATTCTCAGTATCGGACAGCATTGTAGTTACTGTGAATGCACCCGCATTATCAGTAAATGTCAATCCAGTCGTAAATGCAACTTGTGGACAACCATTCTCTGTAACAGCTACTGCAATTGGTGGTTTTGTATCCTGGGGATATAGCTATTCGTGGAATTTGAATGGCACACCTGCATGGCAATGGACCGATACTTACAATGCTACGGCAAATGGTCCGGCCGTACTCACTGTTGTTGTTGACGACAACTGTGGTCAAACTGCTACGGCCAACGTACAAGTGATCGTCTTTGGCCCTGCTATCGATTTGGAACTTCCTGATGAATTGAATGGCAATTGCGCCACAATATTCAATGTTGTTCCTATTCTCAGTGGCGGCACCGGCAATCCATCTACCTGGAATTATCAGTGGACCAATGCGGGAAATATTATTGGAAATGGAACCACATTGAACAGCAGCTTTCCTTCCACTACTTTAATAGAACTAAATGTCGCCGATGGATGTGGACAAACTGCTACTGATCAGGTAAACCTCGTGGTTACCAATCCTCCTCTCGCAATTGACCTCGGTGAAGACATCAACACATCCTGTGTGGCGCTTACTCCTCTTATGGCCAATTATAGTGGAGGAAGCGGCAACATCATCTATCAATGGATTGTAAATGGTGCTGTCGTTGGATCCGGTCAGAACTACAACATCCAGAGCTTTGTAACAGTTGATGTAAATGTGAATTTGCAGGATGCCTGCGGTTCATCTGCTTCTGATCAGATAACCATCAACATTCCGGATATTCCATTGACCATTTTAGCTGCAGCAGATTCTTCCATTTGCCCGGGTGATTCCATTGGTATCTGGGCGTTGGCCACCGGTGGAGAGGAAGGTTTTGTCTATGATTGGAATTCAGGATCACATTTCAGCGGCTTCACTGATTACCCGGCTCTCTCTTATGTGTATCATGTAACCGCCACTGATATATGCGGAAGAACCATTGAAGAATCTGTGGCCATTGGTGTGCTTCCGATCACAGCAAGTTTCAATACGCAACATGTTGATCAGAATCTCTACTCATTCGAGGCTACGCCAATTCCGGCCTGTCCGGGTTGCGAAATGCTTTGGGATTTTGGTGATGGCGACTACAGCAATGAACCCAATCCCGTGCACGAGTTCGATGGGCTGGATACTTATACCGTCACCTATACCGTTATCAATGAAATCGGATGCCGCGATGAAGGCAGCACAACCATTATTCCTCCGCCGATATTTTATATACCCAATTCTTTCTCACCAAATGGCGATGGTATCAATGATGTCTTCTTTGTCGTTTCCAATTCAGTGCTTGAATATGAAATGCACGTATTCAACAGATGGGGCGACGAAGTGTTTTCTTCTAACGATCCTAATGTACCATGGATTGGCGACAACCAAAAGAACGGAGAATACTACATACCCAATGGCGTATACAACTACACTGTGAGAATTAAAGGTTACAACAGTGAAACGTATAAGCAAGCCGGAAGCATCCTCATTTTTAGATAATAGCTCTCAAATAATTTTGTGACACAGCTTTTGTTAGCAACGATTCTCAATTTTAATAATCGAAGCCAATGCGGCAAGTTAAATTCGCAGCACTATTCTAATGTCATGTCCTATTTATCGCACGTTTGGTATTATCTTTTCATTGCATTGATTGCATTTTTTCTGTCTGCTGTTTCGTGCAAAACAAAAGTTCCCTCGCGGACCAATTCTGAAGTGATAGAAGGTGTTGATCAAAACAATTTTCCAACGAAACCTTTGGAATTAGATCGTTTCGAATTTTTGAAACAATGCATGACAGGTACATTCTCGAGCCGTGATCAAAGCAAAAATGATTCTGATTTCTTCGACATTCAACTAAGAATGGTACCCATCTGGGAAAAAAGTGCTAACGTGTTTTATCTCTACGTTGAACAAGCTGTAGCTAATTCTTTGGACAAGCCCTACAGACAGCGTGTTTATAAAGTGGTGAAAGATGATGACACACACTTTACAAGTTATATCTACACACTACCGGAAACAGAAAAATTCGTCGGCAAAAACGAAGGTGACGCTGTTTTCGCCACCATCGATCAAGAGATAATCATTGAAAAAAACGGATGTGAAGTAAGACTGGTTTTTGATCCAAATAAAAATACGTTTTCAGGGAGTACAGGCGAAAAAACCTGTCCAAGCGAACGTGCCGGTGCTAGTTGGGCCACATCCAAGGTAAGCATCATGGATGGCATGATGATAAGCTGGGATCAAGGCTGGGACGACAAAGGCCAACAAGTTTGGGGAGCTGTAAAAAGTGGATACATTTTCAAAAAATGCTACTAACCGGAAAGTGTTATGTGTGGTATCGCAGGTTCGTATGATCTTATTCAGAACAAAGTAGGTGAAGTGGATTCCAATGATTCCATTCACAAAGCTTTGGACAAAATGAATCACCGCGGCCCCGATTTTCGAGCTGTAAAGACCTTCGATTCTTGTGTTCTCGGTCATAACAGACTTTCCATTCTCGACTTGTCTGAGCTTGGAAATCAACCAATGTCTGATGCGTCGGGTCGATATTGGATCACCTTCAATGGAGAAATTTTCAACCACCTCGATCTTCGCAAAGACCTCGAAAACCAAGGTATTCAATTCCGATCATCAAGCGATACTGAAGTGCTGCTTCATCTACTTATACTTCAAGGCGAGCATGCGCTTTCGCAATTAAATGGATTCTTTGCTTTCGCTTTTTATGATAATGAGAAGCACACATTGCTCGCAGCAAGGGATCGCTTTGGTGAAAAACCATTGTGGTTTTTTCACGATAGTAAAAAACTTCATTTCGCAAGTGAATTAAAAGCATTGCGATGCTTCGGTTTTCCAAAAGAAATTGATCCGATTTCTCTTTCAATGTTCTTACAATTTGGTTATATCCCTGCGCCTAGTAGCATTTACAAAAATGTCTGCAAGCTGGAACCCGGCGAATTGATTGAATGTAAAAACGGAACAGCCACAACTAAAAAGTGGTTCAACAACGGCAATTTCACATGGCTTGAAAAAGATCCATCTCTAAATATTAAGTATGCGCGCAACCTGATCCAGGACGCCGTGAATATTAGAACGAAGGCAGATGTGGATGTTGGATGTTTCCTTTCCGGAGGTGTCGATTCTTCTATTGTGGCGCTACTCGCTTCCAACAAAAAAAAGAAATTGCAAACTTTTTCCGTTGCCTTTGATGACATACCATTCATTGACGAAACCAAGTACGCTGTAGAAGTTGCAAAACACATTGATAGCCATCACGAAGTAATTCGGATAAGCAAAAAAGATCTGCAAAGTGAAATCGAAAATGTATGGAAACATCTTGATGAACCATTCTCTGATTCAAGTTCTATCGCCGTTTCTTTGTTGTCATCTAAAGTAAGCAAGCATGTGAAAGTTGCCCTGAGTGGTGATGGCGCTGACGAAATTTTTGGAGGCTACAATAAACACACAGCCTTGTGGCGATCCATGTATCGCAAAAACCCGAATAGCATTATTCCATACATCGCTCCGTTGATTAATGCTTTGCCTACGAGTCGTCAATCAAAATTGGGTAATCGCTTTCGCCAAATAAAAAAATACGCGAATGGAATGGATCTCAACCTAAAAGACAGGTATCTTCTTTGGGCTTCATGGGCGGATGAAAACATTTGTGAACTGCTGGCGACGCAAGAGTTAAGCATAAGAAAAGGTGCCCGAATAAATCAATTCGTTTCAGATATCATAGACGATAATTTCAATTCCATTCTCGTGGCCGATCAGAATCTGGTACTGGCCAATGATATGTTGGTGAAAGTGGATCTGATGAGTATGATGCATTCACTAGAAGTGCGCGCTCCTTTTCTCGATCATAGGCTCGTAGAATTTGTTAACGCCCTTCCTGTTGAATACAAAGTGAATAAGACTTCAAGAAAGATTCTGCTACGCGACAGTTTTGCAAAAGACCTTCCTGAATCAGTTTTTGCCAGACCAAAAAAAGGATTCGAAGTGCCCCTCGAAAAATGGTTGCGAAATGAGCTTAAAGATGTCGTCTTCGATCACCTCAACGAAGACAAAATAACTGCTACATCATATCTGAAGAAAGACGTGGTTCAGAAAGTGCTAAGATCATTTTACAAAAACGGAAAGAGCGATTACGCGCATCTCATATACTCTTTACTCACCTTCGAATATTGGTTTCGCAATCAACACAACGATTGATGGATGTTTTGCGGCTAGTCATCAATAGAACATGACACATGTCAACAGCGAAAAATACTCCTCCGTCTAATTTCGCCGCATGTTTTCTGACATTGGAATACTCATTAAATACCTGAAACCATCAGGTAAACTGCTCTGGCTTGCTCTCGGATTGGCAGCAGTAAATCAGTCATTCTCACTGCTCGACCCGCTGATCACAGGCAAACTCATCGATCAATTAGGGGTTCACAAAAGTGATTACGGATTCGACTGGTCTAGTTTTTCGCATGATCTACTGATATTCCTTTTGCTCTCTGTTGGTGTGGCAATGGTGAGTAGAATCGCTAAGAATTTTCAAGATTATTTTACCAATGTCATCATTCAACGCACCGGCGCCAGAATGTATACTGACGGCATCAAACACTCGCTACAACTGCCCTACGAAGTTTTTGAAGATCAGCGCAGTGGTGAAACTTTGGGCAAACTTCAAAAGGTGAGAAGCGATTCCGAAAAACTCATCAATTCATTCGTAGGAATATTTTTTCAAAGTATCGTCGGTATTGTTTTCGTTGTGATCTACGCTGTTCAATTGCATTGGGTCATCGCGCCGATATTCCTTCTTACTGTTCCACTTCTTGCCATTGTCAGCAGTTTGCTCAGCAGGAAAATTAAAGTCGTCTCAAAAATTATTTTGGGCGAAACGACATCACTCGCTGGAAGCACTACCGAATCTCTTCGCAACATCGAACTTGTAAAAGGTCTTGGTCTTGCTGATCAGGAAGTGAACCGGCTCAACAACGTCACAATAAAAATTCTCGGTCTCGAATTG